>NZ_VPDM01000020.1:0-67539 GCF_013417645.1 Acinetobacter sp. YH12236 | reverse complement strand
TCATCGTTCGGTAAATAACTTCATGGTGAATATCATGGCTGCTGTAGTGGCTTATTGTTTGAACCCCAATAAGCCAACTTTCCAAAATATGCTAAAAGGTTAAGTGGATTTCATCGAACTCAGGTTAATGTACATAGCCGGTACGGGTATTCTTTTGACCTTCTTTGGCGCTCTCATCTTTAAAACGACCACTGAGATCATCACGATTTAACAGATTGTCCAGATGTAACTCGTCAATATCGGCTTTGGTACAAAATAAAATGGTATGTGAAGAGTCCAGCACTTTGGGAGCATTGTAGGCATAAGTTCCAACTAGTGCTTTGGCAATACGCTGTTTAGCGGCATCATTGTCGGCAATAAAAAAATGCCAAGGCTGAATGTTAATCGAAGATGGCGTCAGGCGTAAGATTTCTAATAAACGTTCAAATTGTTCTGCTGGAACCTTCTTGTTAGGGTCATAAGCTTTAGTGGTATAACGGGTTTGAGCGATCTTGAGTAAATCCATTGATGGACTCCAATCTTTTGATAAGGCGTTTAGAAATATGCTTTAGGCATCTAGATTTTTCTGATCAAAAGATTATTACAATAAAAACATCATCGGCAAAGTCTATATTTATATAATCTTGAGTGAAATTTTATGAAAAACTAAGAGTTAAATCAGATAAGAAGCAAGCTTTTGTATATTGGCAGTTTCTGGTAACAGGAGTTTAATAAGAACTTCAGGCAATAGCATGCAAGATAGGTGGGCCGATGCAATATACCAATTACTTTAAACGTAAATTAAAGACGCAGCAGCAAATTGGCTTGTGGGTCGGACTGGCTGATGCGTATGGGACAGAAATTGCGGCAAATGCGGGCTATGACTGGCTCTTGATTGATGGTGAGCATGCCCCAAGCGATTTAAGAACAACGCTCTCTCAATTACAGAGTATCGCTGCTTATCCATCTCAAGCTGTAGTACGCCCACCAATCGGCAGTGTACAACTGATCAAGCAGTTACTCGATATTGGCGCACAGACCTTATTGATTCCTATGGTAGAAACTGTGGAGCAGGCCGAATTAATGGTCAAAGCAGTCCGTTATCCACCGGAAGGAATTCGTGGTGTGGGTGCTGCGCTGGCACGTGCGACACGCTGGAATAGTATCCCGAATTATTATCAGACTGCTCATGAAAATATCTGTTTGTTAATTCAGATTGAATCGGTGACAGGTCTGGAAAATCTGGATGAAATCCTCAAGATTGAGGGGATTGATGGTGTATTTATTGGGGCGGTAGATCTTTCAGCGACTATGGGTTATCAGGGGAATCCGAACCATCCTGAAGTACAAAAAGCAGTAGTAGACGCTATTCAGCGGATTCGTGCATCTGGTAAGGCTGCTGGGATTTTATCGACGCAGCATGAAGCTACCCAGAAATATCTGGCGCTTGGAACTGAGTTCGTTGCAGTAGGGGTTGATACCAGTGTTCTGATGAATTCGCTTCGTGAACTTTTGGCGAAATATAAACCTGATGCTGAAGTCATCAAGTCAGAAGGTGGTTATTGATCATCAAAAATCAAAAAAACCTGAAGCGTGGTTTCTCAATATTGATCGTTTAGACAGAAGATATTTTATAAAAGCTCTGAGTTGTCAGAGCTTTTTTATCTACTTTAGCTATAGTAGTTTAAAAAATAAGATGGGTGGGATGGTAAAATGAAACCAGAAGAAATTGAAATATTTTTGAACAGCAAAAACAGATCCATGAGCAAAAAAAGCAACAACGTTATCGTTTAGGGCAACGTATCTTATTCGTTTTCATGGTGATTTATACTTTGTCTACTGGATATCTGACAGTTGTAAACTTTCTTGATTCAAGTGATTTGATCTCAGGCTTTAGTATCATGATGTTGTTCGGTGTGTTTTATATGTTGAAATACTTCTTTACTGGACATTTAGATATGCGAAAAAGCATCTGAAAAATACTACTCTTGACATATGTCATTACAATGTAATTTTGCTATTTGGTCAAAAAAGAGTTATAAGATAATTACTTTAAAGCGAATACTGTTTTCGCTGGTTTATTTTTAGCTGATTGTGATACACGAAAGACAGGTTTTCCTGTTAAAAAAACTCTAGCAAACCCAGAAATAAGATTTATTTTTAGTCTATAGCTCTCCTTGTTTAATCACAAAAAGCTCATATTATGAGTGAATATTTTGAAAAATTTAAATACATGGTCTATCGCGACCGCCATTAATGGTTGTGAAATTCAAGTCAAAGTTGTACCAATGCAACGTCAGCAAAATACCATCAATGGTATGATTATGGTCAATGTGGGCAAGATGATTGAACTTGAAAACGGTGAACAATATCCATTTAATCTGGATGGTAAAAGTTTCTATACTGGTTTTAACCAGTTATACCGTTTAAGTTAAATAAAATATAAAAAGCAACTGCTCGCAGTTGCTTTTTTTATGGGTAATACCAGATTTTTAGCTGAATGTTATGAATATCAATATCCGAGCTGCCCAGCTCTAAAATCTCAGCATAATCAGCTTTCCAATCTCCTAAAACAATTCTTTTTTTACCATTTACATCATGGATTGCAGCACGGTGAGTATGTCCGTGAATCAGAACATCTGCTTCTTTGAGAGCTGCTTCTACCGCAGATGGGTTTACATCCATAACCTCATAGCTTTTCAATTGCTGTGCTTCATGGCTTTTCTTGCGGAAACCATTAGCGAGTCTGGCACGGAAACTTAAAGGCATTTTTCTTAAAAAACCTAACATCCAGGGATGACGGATGATTTTTCTGAAACGTTGATAGGACACATCATCGGTACAGAGTGCATCGCCATGTTCGATCCGGTATCGGATCGAACCGATATTTAAACTGGTCATTTCAGGTAAAAGCTGTCCGGAAAATTGATCCAGAAAATCTTGGCCTAAGGCAAAGTCACGGTTACCGATGAGAAAATAGATCTGATTGCCGGCTTGATTAAACTGTTTTAAAGCACTGACGATTTCATCCAGCCAGGGTGCAGTGTAGTCATCTCCAATCCAGGCATTGAACCAGTCGCCCAAAATATACAGTTGGGTATTTTTATGCTGATAAGCTGCCAATAAATCTAAAAACCCCCGAACGAGTCGAGGGTGATCAGGTGACAAATGTAAATCTGAGATAAACAGATAGGTCACGAATCTTTTCCTTATTTTTTAATCCCTCCCGACCTCCCTCTGCAAAAGAGATGAGAAAAACCATCTTTAAAAATGGTGGTTCCCTCCTTTATTAAAGGAGGATTAGGGAGGATTTAAAATTACTCAGAAATGATTTTTGCAGATTCGATCACAACGTTCTCTAGAGGAACGTCAGCGTGGTAGCCACGGTTACCAGTGCGAACGCCTTTGATTGCATCAACAACATCCATGCCTTCAACTACTTTACCAAATACGGCATAACCCCAACCTTGTGCAGTTTTGCCAGTGTGGTTAAGGAAAGAGTTGTTTTTCACGTTAATGAAGAACTGAGCAGAAGCAGAGTGAGGAGCTTGAGTACGTGCCATTGCAATGGTGCCTACATCGTTGCTTAAACCGTTGTCAGCTTCGTTCTCAATCGCATCACGTGTTGCTTTTTCTTTGAAGTTTTCATCCATGCCGCCGCCCTGGATCATGAAACCATCAATAACGCGGTGGAAAATTACGCCGTCATAAAAACCGTCACGTACATATTGCAAGAAGTTAGCTACTGTTTTAGGTGCTTTTTCAGCGTTTAATTCAAGAACAATACGACCTTTATTGGTGTTTAATTCGACTTGAGGAAAACTCATTGTGTAATCTCCTAATCATGGACTAATGCCATGGTTTTTTCTGAATGAAGGAAGCATAAGCAAACTACAATCGACAAGGCAAGCAAAAACATAATTTTCTTTGTTAAAAACATAAAAATCGTATCTTATTTATGCATTGATTTACAAAGTCATTTCTTCGAGATCATGCGTCTTCATAAAGCTTGTCTGACCCTAAGAGCATGCACTGATCTGCTGGCTCAGTCAAAAGCGGATATTTTACGATTTGGTAAGCTATTGTATTTTCCAATTTGAAAATGAACGAATTGAAATCAAATACCTAAGTTAACGGTTGAGAGATCATTCGCCTATAGTTAAACTAAAGAACCTTTATTTAGTGAATACAGTTAGACCGCGTGAGCTACTGCATATTCCTTAATCCCTTTTTAACTTTAGAAGTGAATGATTAATCATGAAGCCAAATGATGTTGTGACGTCTCTGCCCGACAACCCGACCCAAAATAAGAATGCAGTCGATTCAGTGCAGCAGCAGGAACAACAACCAGGCTTAGACTTTGTACGTCAGGTGATTACTGACGATCTAGCAGCTGGTCGTACCCAGCAAGTGGTCACCCGTTTCCCGCCTGAACCAAATGGTTATTTGCATATTGGTCATGTTAAAGCGATCTGCTTGAACTTCGGTATTGCTGAAGAATTTGGTGGCCTGTGCAACCTGCGTTTTGATGATACCAACCCCGATGCAGAAGAGCAGGAATATGTGGATGGTATTGCCAATGATGTAAAATGGCTAGGTTTCCAGTGGAATGGTGAACCACGCTATGCATCAAGTTATTTTGACCAGTTATATGCATGGGCAATTCAACTGATTGAACAGGGCGATGCCTATGTGGATCTGCAAACTCCGGAAGAGATCAAGCTGAACCGCGGTAACTTTGTAGAGCCAGGTAAAAACTCGCCACAACGCGATGCGACTGTGGAAGAAAACCTCGAGCGTTTCGAAAAAATGCGCACTGGTGAATATGCTGAAGGCGAAGCGGTATTGCGTGCCAAGATAGATATGAACTCGCCAAATGTGCATATGCGTGATCCGATCCTGTATCGTATTCTGCATTCTGCACATCACCAGACTGGCGATAAATGGAAAATTTATCCAATGTACGACTATGCGCATCCATTATCAGATGCGATTGAAGGCATTACGCATTCACTTTGTACACTGGAATTCCAGGATCACCGTCCATTCTACGACTGGGTGGTGGAAAAAGTTAAATCGCCATCAGTTCCACGTCAATACGAATCTAGCCGTCTGAATGTTGATTACACCATCACTTCTAAACGTAAGCTGCGCAAGCTGGTTGAAGGCGGTTATGTTAACGGGTGGGATGATCCACGTATGCCGACTGTTGTCGGTATGCGCCGTCGTGGTTTCACGCCTGAAGGTCTGCGTGATTTCTGTAAGCGTGTAGGAGTATCTAAAGTCGATGGCAGTATCGTTGATGTAGCAATGCTTGAATATTGCATCCGTCAATCTTTAGAAAATACTGCAGCTCGCGGTATGGCAGTATTGAATCCACTGAAAGTGACTTTAACCAATTTGCCAGCGGATATGGATCTGACTCATTCACGTCATCCAAACGTGGATATGGGCGAACGTATTATTCCGCTCACTTCAGAAATCTATATCGACCGTAAAGACTTTGAAGAAGAGCCACCTAAAGGCTTCAAACGCCTAATCCCGGGTGGTGAAGTGCGTCTTCGTCATGCTTATGTCATCAAATGTGATGAAGTGATTAAAGATGCGAACGGTGAAGTGGTTGAATTGAAATGCTCAATCGATCCTGAAACTTTAGGTAAAAATCCTGAAGGCCGTAAAGTAAAAGGTGTAGTTCACTGGGTATCTGCAACCAAAGGTATTCCTGCCGAAGTTCGCATTTACGATCGTCTGTTCACTGAATCTGATCCAGAAACTGGTGATGACTTCCTGGCGAATCTGAACCCTGAATCATTGAAAGTGGTTCAAGCAGTTATTGAGCCTGCGCTGGCTGAGGCAAAACCGGAAGATCGTTTCCAGTTTGAACGTGAAGGCTATTTCGTAGCGGATCAATATGATCATTCAAGCGACAAACCAGTGTTCAACCGTATTCTAGATTTGAAAGACAGCTTTAAACCTGGCAAATAATTTAAGCGAAATCCCTAAAAAGCCCAACTCCGGTTGGGCTTTTTCAATCGTGGCAGGAAAGAATGAATGATTGTTCGTGATAAAAGTAATAGCTTTAGTCTGCTGTTTGCATGGCATGGCACAATTTTGCCTAAAGTTCTGCCTGCCTTGGGGCTGGTAATTTTTCTTTCAGGCTTGCTGGTCTATCTGCGTCAGGCGCATTTTTTTAGCTTTCCTGCAGTGCCGGCCATAGGCTTTACCATCTTCGGGGTGATTCTGTCGATTTTTCTCAGCTTTCGTAACACCGCCTGTTATGACCGTTGGTGGGAAGGGCGCAAGCTGTGGGGAGCGCTGATTGCTACGACACGTCATTTATGCCGTGATAGCTATGTCCTTGATGATCAGTCACGTGAAATCCTGTTGTATCGAATGATGCTGTTTACTCATTTATTACGTGACCGTTTGAGACAGAAGCAGCAAAGTATTCAGCATTACCAGGCCCACACTAATTTTGAAGTTGCTGCATTTGATCAATTGCCCACGCATATCAATGCATCACAATGGGTACTGGAACAAATCCAGAAAGATTTGGTTCTGCTCTATAAACAAGGCAAGATTACAGACATTATTTATAACAATCTGAATCAGCATACAGTGGCTTTAGGCGATATACAGGCGGGTTGTGACCGGATCCTGTCGACGCCGTTACCATTTTCCTATTCGGTGCTGTTGCATCGTGCTGTTTATTCTTTCTGTTTTATCCTGCCATTTAGTCTGGAAGCCAGTCTTGGTTTATGGACTCCGATTCTAGTCGGCCTGATTGCCTATATGCTGTTAGGGTTAGATGAACTGAGTGCGGAACTGGAAGAGCCTTTTGGATTTCAGGATAATGATCTGCCTTTAGACTCTATTGTAAGATTGATCGAACGTGAAACCCTGAGTTCTTTAGGACAAGAATTACCTGAAGCGATTAAAGCTAAAAAAGCTTATTTAACTTAGGTTTAAACTGATTTTATTGAAAAGCTAATCATTAAATAAATTAAATGAAAATCATCTTATTTTTAAATTATTTTTGAGTGGCTGGCTTACAAATTTTAAAAGCAAGAAACTATGACCCTAGCGATGTTTTAAATGATTGCCAAGATCTGGGCTATTGTTTTTAACCTGCTCATGTAGCTCACGATATTGCTCTAAACGTTGTTTGGCCTTGTCACGTAGCTTTTTCTTGATATAGAGAGCTAGAGCGAAACAGGTGGTCGTCAAGGTCAGGAAAAGGCTATTCATAAAGCTCATCATGGAGCTGATATAACCGATCGTCGTCAGGCGATTCATCATCTGAATGACTTGTGGGCTGCTTTCTACACCAGTGATTGCCCAGGTACAGAGATGCTCACAATTATTAATAATCAGGTGATAGTTATTTTCATGCATTCTGGAACGCATACGGCGAACCACTTTACGGCCTTTGTATTTTGCTGAGGCATAATACTGGATCTGAATCGGTTTGCCGTTGCTGAATTTCTCAATGGAGGTGATTTCAATTGGATGCTTTTTAAATAAATGTGCAAAACCGGAATAGTGGATGACACGACCACGCCCGGCATAAATCCCGTGATGAGTATAACCGAAATGTTTAACCATAAGATGCGCACCTATGGGAAACCGTTTAGTTCGCTGCATGTAAAGATTAAGCCATTTAATAACAAGTGTATTTTAAACAGCAAGTGTACTGTTTTTTTGTGAATTAATCGATGTTTTAGGGTTCAATTCTATCCAGAATTCGTTGTCTAGACAGTCATCTTTAAATTTTTCGAACTTTATAAATGCTGTATGTGCACTGATTGAGGCAGATCTTAAACTATAATGTCTAAATAGCCTAAGCAAATATGAAAAGTCATTTATCTGCATATTTGAAAAGAAATAAAGATATAGACACTTAGGTTTAGATAGAAGGAGTAGGTTCCACCTGATTAAAAGCAAAGAAGGGTAGGCAAAAATCCAAATGATAGATATAAAAAAAGCATTTGCGTATGCAAATGCTTTTTATCAAGACCTAAGCTGCTTATTGCAGCGGCAGGTGCTGAAGTTCATTGAGTTCTTTACGGCTGTAACCGCGAGAAGCTAGAACTTTTTTGATTCCGATAATGATATCTTCATCAGTTGCTTTAGACAGTGCTTCAAGGAGCTGTTCATTTGTCTTGCAAGAGCAATCATTTTCAACACAAGCAATCTGGTTCTTGTGTTCATTTTGTTGTTCATCTGAAAACAACTTCTGCCAGAAACTCATAGAGCCTTCATACACAACCTAACATAGGGTGAAATATATCCAATTTAATAAATAAAGCAATAGGACCTATGTGATAAAAGCAGCAGTCAGTATTTCAAATTTTCGATTGCAGAAGACATTTTGAACGATATTATTTGATTGAAACAAGATAATTCATGCATAAGTTACTAATTTTATGTATAAAAATGGAGCTAACAAAAGCTCCATTTATGTAACAAAAAAATAAATTGAAACAATATTTTTAGCGTTTTTCCAGCAGTACGCCTGACTCTACATGGTGGGTATAAGGGAACTGGTCGAACAGGGCAAACTTGGTAATTTTATGGGTTTGGGACAATTGTTTCAGATTGTCGTGTAATGTGTCCGGATTGCAAGAAATGTAGATGATTCGTTCAAAGCGCTGTAGCAGTTTCAGTGTTTCATCATCGATCCCTGCACGTGGCGGATCAACAAA
This sequence comes from Acinetobacter sp. YH12236, assembly GCF_013417645.1. NCBI lineage: Bacteria > Pseudomonadati > Pseudomonadota > Gammaproteobacteria > Moraxellales > Moraxellaceae > Acinetobacter > Acinetobacter sp. YH12236. The sequence goes on along the minus strand of NZ_VPDM01000020.1, from coordinate 58,855 downwards.
TACCGTATCAAAGTCATAAGTTGACAGATCAATATTGGCTTCTTGCAGACGGCGGAAAGTACGTTCACCATTAAAAGCTTGCGTAAATTCTTCAGCAGATAGACGTGCTACCTGAATATTGTCGATACCGTTCTGTTCGATATTCCATTCAGCTGCATAGACAGATGACTTGGCCAATTCAGTCGCCAATGCACGACGGAAGCGGGTGGAGAGTGGCAGGGTAAAGTTACCATTGCCACAATACAGCTCTAAGAGATCTTTATCAGATTGCTGCGCGGCATTACATGCCCATTCCAGCATTTTCTGGCAGACTTGCGCATTCGGCTGGGTGAAGCTGCTTTCGATCTGTTTGTACTGATATTTACGGTCAAATACAGTGAGTTCTTCTACGACAAACTCATCGCTCAAGACAAATTTCTGGCCACGGCTACGACCAATCAGCTTGATCTTCAATTTTTCAGCCAGTGCTTTAGCTGCAGGTTCCCAGCTTTCATCCAGCTTGCGGTGATAGATCAGGGAAACCAGTACTTCACCTTTTAGTGTTGCCAGGAAATGCACTTCAAATAGGCGGTGGCCCAGAGTTGCATCGGCTTTGAAGGCTTCTAGCAATTGCGGCATTAAGTCATTAATACTGCGGTCAGCCACAGGGAACTCATCAATACGGATCACTTTCTTGTTATTGTTCTGATCACGTTCAAACATGGCATAGAACAGGTCATCTTCAGTATGCCAGATCCGGAATTCAGCACGCATGCGATAGTACTGTTCAGGCGACTCAAATACTTCAAGGGCAGGTGGTTGATATTCGGCAAATTGCGCGCTAATGCGTTCAACTTTGGCATCCAGTTGTTGCTGATAAGATGAGGTCATATGCAGTAAAAAATCGCAAATATTTTGAAAGCCAAGATGGTAGCAAAAATTTGCTGTTCTGCCTAAGACTATTCAGGGAAACAGGCTTGAAAAGCTGTTAAAAAAGGCCAAATCTGCAAAGGGGAGAGATTTGGCCATAAGAGGAAAGGGATTAAAATAATTTAAGTACTAAAGCTGTTTATAGGCCTGACATGGTCATGAGACTGGCATTGCCACCTGCAGCTGCGGTATTGATACTGATTGCACGTTCAATCACGAAACGCTCCACTGGAATATCATAATTACCGGAACTTAGGTGCGTGATACCTACAATAGCTGCTTGTCGTCTTGCAATACGTTGCTGCAAATCCATCAATGCAGTGGTCTCGCCATGATGCAGTACAGCCTCAAAATCACCTGATTCAATATCTTTGATAACTTTAATAGCTTTCACCACACTCGCGGGCATGCTTTGCAGATACTTGAGTATAAAAGTATTGTCTGCCAGTACAGCCGGGCGGCTACCGACCGATAAAATTGCCAAGATTTGCTGAATCTGATCTACATCATTGTCTGCTAGAGAGAGCACACTCTCACGCGGCAGGATCATGTACTGGTTTTCCTCACCCGTTGGGCCTTGCAGGCTAAAGCTATGTCTCGTTGCAATCTGAGCTGGAGCCTTCAACGAAACTCTTGGGAAAGTCTTGTTTACCCAAGCCTTAAAGTCCTGCATTACCGGATTTTCAAGGGAAACTTGGGCAGGCTGCATTGCATAAGGCTGAGCCAGCTTCTTCTCAGACACCTGATGCATTAAACGGTAGATATAAAGTGGACCACCGGCTTTCGGACCAGTCCCAGACAGGCCTTCTCCGCCAAAGGGCTGTACACCCACCACAGCACCGACAATATTGCGGTTGATATACAGGTTGCCGACGTGCGCTTTTGAAATCACGGTCTGCATGGTTTCATCGATTCGGGTATGTAGTCCCATGGTCAGGCCATAACCTTTGCTGTTGATCTGATCCAGAAGTTGTGGCAGCTCACCGGCTTTATAGCTAATCAGATGCAGCACTGGACCAAAGATTTCACGCTCAAGATCATTTAAATTCGGCAGTTCAATTAAGGTCGGTGGAATAAAAGTACCTTGAGCCAGATCGGAAGCATCTTGATTAAACATCAGTTGATGAACTTGATGACCTTTACTACGCATTTGATCAATATGTTTTTGGATGTTCTGCCGTGCTTCGGCATCAATCACTGGACCAATATCAGTTTTGAGTAGAACCGGATTGCCGACTCGCAATTGCTGCATTGCACCTTTTAGCATCTTACGTACAGTATCCAGATTGTCTTCCTGCACACAGAGTACACGCAGGGCAGAACAGCGCTGACCAGCACTATCAAAAGCTGAGTTAACTACATCCAGCACAACCTGTTCGGTGAGCGCTGATGAATCTACGATCATGGCATTCTGACCACCAGTTTCGGCAATTAAAGTGACGCTTTCGCCAAACTGATTCAGTCGTTCTGCTACGGTCTTCTGTAGAATTTTTGCTACTTCAGTAGAACCGGTAAACATGATGCCTTGGATGCGTGAATCTTGGCTGAGTTGAGCTCCAATGGTTTCACCACGACCCGGCAATAGCTGAAGGACATCCTGCGGAATACCTGCTTCCCAGAGAATCTGCACGGCTTGCGCGGCAATCAATGGAGTCTGTTCAGCCGGTTTGGCGATGACAGTATTGCCAGCAACCAGTGCTGCAGAAATTTGGCCAGTAAAAATCGCTAACGGGAAGTTCCATGGACTAATGCAGAGTACAGTTCCTAAAGGCTGAATATGTACATCATTAGACAGGTCCAGCATCTGGCCAGCATAGTAGTGCAGGAAGTCAATTGCTTCACGGACTTCAGCAATCGCATTGGCATAGGTTTTACCGGCTTCACGAGACAGTAGGACCATCAGTGGCAGCAAACGTTGTTGCATCAGGTCAGCGGCTTTATTGAGACAGGCTGCACGTTCATCTTTTGGCAAATTGCTCCAGAAACTTTGTGCATTCACTGCCTGAGTCAGGGCAATTTCTGCCTGTTCAGTGGTAGCTTCATGGACGGTACCGACCACATCCTGATGCTGTGCTGGATTGATAATCTGTACTGGATGACTACTATCGTTTTCTGAGAAAACAGTACCCATTGCAGCAGCCTGAAATTGGCTACTCGCCAAGTCTGTCGCAACTGCATTTAAGGCTTGCAGGTCTGCGTCATTAGCCAGATCTAATCCGGACGAATTTGATCGTAAGGTACCGTATAAATCTTTTGGATAAGGGATTTGCGGATGTTTAGCACCTAAGGCATTTTCCTGTTGAGCTGCTTTTAAAATGGTTTGACGCGGATTCTCAATCAGGTCTTCGACTTTTAAATTCTTGTCAGCAATTCGATTGACGAAAGAAGTATTCGCACCATTTTCCAACAGGCGACGGACCAAATAGGCCAGTAGGGTTTCATGGTTACCGACCGGTGCATAGATCCGGCAAGGAATACCAAGCTTTCCAGCAGCTTTATCACCCACCACATTTTCATACAGCGGTTCACCCATGCCATGCAGACACTGGAATTCGTATTGACCGGCATAATAGCGGTCTGGATTAGCGAGCTGATAAATCGTGGCAACGGTCTGCGCATTATGTGTCGCAAATTGCGGGTAGATATAGTCCGGTTCTGCCAGCAGTTTTCGTGCACAGGCGATATAGGATAGGTCAGTATGCACCTTGCGGGTAAATACTGGATAATCCGACATACCTTCGATTTGAGCTTTTTTGATCTCGCTATCCCAATACGCACCTTTGACCAGACGAATCATCAGGCGTTTTTGGCTGCGTTTAGCCAGATCAATGATGTAATCCACGACATAGAAGCAGCGTTTCTGGTAGGCCTGAATCACGAAACCAATGCCTTTCCAGTTATTGAGTTTCGGTTCAAAACAAAGACGTTCTAAAAGCTCTAGGGAAATTTCCAGACGGTCAGTTTCTTCGGCATCAATATTCAGGCCGATATTATAGCTTTTCGCCAGAACTGCCAGATTGAGTACTTTGGAGTAAAGCTCATCATTGACACGGTCCATTTGCGAGCGCTGATAACGTGGATGCAGTGCAGACAGTTTGATGGAAATACCGGGACCGTTATAAACATCCTTATCTGTTGATGCCTTGCCGATGGCATGAATCGCATCCTGATAATCCTGATAATAGCGTTCTGCATCCGGATCAGTCAGAGCCGCTTCGCCGAGCATGTCATAAGAATATTGGAACCCTTTTTCTTCCAGACGTTCTGCATTTTTCAGGGCTTCATCAATGGTTTCGCCAGTGACAAACTGCTCACCCATCATGCGCATCGCGACATCAACTGCTTTACGGATAATGCCACGGCCACTACGTGCCAAAAGACCGGTTAATAGACTCGACAGGCTTTTCTGCTGAGGCGTTTCCATCAGCTTTCCAGTGAGCATTAACCCCCAAGCCGCAGCATTCACAAACATCAGCTGGCTTTGACCAAGATGTTCTTTCCAGTTGCCCTGATTGATTTTGTCGCGGATCAGTAAGTCACGGGTTGCTGTATCTGGAATACGTAGTAAGGCTTCTGCCAGACACATCAAGGCAATCCCTTCCTGAGAAGAGAGCGAAAATTCCTGAAGCAGTCCTTGTACGATACCGGCTTTACCGCCTGAGCCTTTACGCTCGCGCAGGGAATGTGCCAGATCAAACGCCAGGCGCTGAATTTTATCTGTCAGTTCTGAAGAAATTTCACTATGTTCCAGCAACGTTTCCACGCATTCGGATTCGGCGCGTCGCCATGCGGTATTGATGCGCTGTTCGTATTGGTTTTTATCCTTAAATTCAGCAATGTAATTCGATTGCTTCACTGCATTCGAGTGCGAATTCGGGCGTAATGTGGTGGACATAGTGACTTCCTGTACTGCGTCAATCGGTTCTTTGAGTTGAATGAGTTTTAATCTATAATCCCAAAATAATTGACGAATATCTCACTATAGTTTGTATCATTTTTAGAGAATAATTCTAATGAATAGCCCTTATTTAAGCCTTGACCGAATAGATATTCGCATCCTTGATTTGCTGCAGTCTGAATCGAAAATTTCCAATATTAAACTGGCAGAAATGGTGAATTTATCACCGACTGCGGTGCTGGCTCGTGTGCAGAAACTGACCAAGGAAGGATTTATTCTCGGTTATGAAGCACGACTTAATCCAATTATGCTGAATAACGGTTTTGTGGTCTTTGTCGAAATTCTGCTGGATAAAACCACACCGAATGTGTTGGAAGAATTTTCCGAGGCGGTACAGCATATTCCCGATATCGTGGAATGTCATATGATTAGTGGCGGTTTTGATTTTGTGGTGAAAATCCGCTGTGCCAATATGGATGAATTCCGAAAAATCTCCGGTGATATTTTGTGGCAATTACCGGGGGTAAAAGAAACCCGTAGTTATCCGGTCATGGAAGTGATCAAGGAAACCCAACAGATCAAGCTGAAAATGCCGGCTAAAGCTAAGGTATAAATTCAGACAAAACAAAAGGGACATAAAGCCCCTTTTTAATTTGAAATAGAAAAAATTATTTATTCATTTCAGCCATTTCTTTTTGATATTCAGCTTTCGCCAGTTCAAAACGATTAACGACATCGTGACTTGGCGCTTTATCCAATAGGCTCACAATCACAATACTTAACGCTGCCAGAATAAACCCCGGGATAATCTCGTACAGACCGGTATCACCCATATAATTTTTCCATGCAATTACAGTCACGGCACCCACCACCATGCCGACAATCGCGCCGTTGAGGGTCATGCGTTTCCAGAACAATGAGAAAATGATCAGTGGACCAAAGGCAGCACCAAAGCCAGCCCAGGCATAAGCCACCAGACCCAGAACTTTACTGTTTGGATTGATGGCCAAGGAGATTGCAATCAAGGCAATCACAATCACCATGCCACGACCCACCCAGATCAGTTCTTTTTGTGAAGCATTTTTACGCAGGAAGCCTTTGTATAAATCTTCAGTCAGGGTGGTCGAGCAAACCAGTAACTGACAGCTCAATGTACTCATAATCGCAGCCAGAATTGCCGCTAATATGATGCCTGCAATCCAAGGGTTAAACAGGATTTTGGTCAATTCCATAAAAACGGTTTCAGGATTCTGGTTGACGATTGCAGCAGCAGGAAGGTCAGGATTTGCTGCAAAATAAGCAATCCCGATATAGCCCGCCGACATTGCACCCACCAGACACAGAATCATCCAGGTCATGCCGATCCGGCGTGCAGTAGGAATAGTTTTGACCGAATCTGCCGCCATAAAGCGCACCAGAATATGTGGCTGACCAAAATAGCCTAAGCCCCAAGCCAAGCTAGAAATAATCGCGACAAAACTTAGGCCTTCCAGCATATTGGAGGCATGTGGACGGGCAGTTTCCAGTAGGGTGCCCACCTGTTGAGCATTATCACCCAATGCCAGATAGGTAATGATGGGTGTAATAAGCAACGCAAAGATCATTAAGCCAGCCTGAAAGGTATCGGTCCAACTGATTGCCAGGAAGCCGCCAATACACACATACAGAATCGTGGCCACTGCACCGAGCCAAAGTGCTGTCGTGTAATCCCAGCCAAACAGGCTTTCGAACAGACGCGCACCTGCGACCATACCGGAAGCACAGTAAATTGCAAAGAACACCAGAATCACAATGGCTGATAGTAAGCGTAAGATTCGTTTCTTATCCGCAAAACGGCTGGTGAAATAATCAGGCAGGGTCAGAGCATTGTTCTGAAATTCAGTATGGGCACGCAGACGGCCAGCTACCAGTAACCAGTTCAGCCAGGCGCCAATAATCAGGCCAATCGCAATCCAGACTTCTGACAGACCGGAAAAATAGATGGCTCCGGGTAAGCCCATCAGCAGCCAGCCACTCATGTCGGATGCACCTGCGGAAAGCGCAGTCACGACACTGCCCAGACTTCGCCCACCCAGAATATATTCATCAAAATTGGATGTCGCACGATAGGCATATAAACCGATCCCAATCATGGCGACGATATAAAACATAAAAGTAATCAGTGTCGGGTTAAGCGAGCTCATAGGCAGAGTATCCTTAAATTTTAAACATCATCATCCGGGATGATTTTTGAACTGCATTCACAGGGCAGTGATTCAAACATGGTTTAAAAATTACACTCTGTAACAGTTGATCAGATTTTATGTATATTTTGTGTAAATTAAGAATTTTCTTATAAAAATGAAGAATTAGGAAAGGGTTGTAAAATGCAAACTTACACATGGTTTTGAAGAAAAATAAATAATTTTAATAAACAGTTAAATTCATTGAATTTTTGTATTTTAATTACACAATTTTACAAAAATAACAACAATCTCGAATTAGACATATTTTGTTTCAAATCCTGCTTAAATCACTTCTATTTGTTTTTAGGGCCTCTCTTCATAGTGAATGAATGCCATTCTGAATGGTGCATCATTGCTAAGAGTAATATGACATGGACAATATGTTGCAAATAGAATCAAGTCGAATTGAACAGGATTTATTGGGGAAAAAACAAATTCCCCAGCACAGCTATTATGGTATTCATACCTTGCGTGCGATTGAGAATTTTCAGATCTCAGGTCTGGCAGTAGGTCAGCAAGCACACTTTATTCGCGCATTGGCGCAAGTTAAAAAAGCAGCAGCACAAACGAATTTACATTTTCAGAAAATATCAGAACAACAAAGTAGTGCTATTCAACAAGCCTGTGATGAATTGATTCATCAACCTCAGGACTGGCAGGAGGCATTTCCGCTTGATCCTTATCAGGGTGGAGCTGGTACTTCTATCAATATGAATGCGAATGAGGTTATTGCAAATCGGGCGCTAGAATTGCTCGGGCATCGTAAAGGCGATTACCATATCCTGCATCCAAATGATCATGTGAATACTTCGCAATCGACCAATGATGTCTATCCCACGGCACTACGTCTAGCGACATATACACGTCTGGATGAACTGCTTCATGTGCAAAAATCGTTGATTGATACTTTATATAGCAAGGCATCAGAGTTTCAGTATGTGATCAAGATGGGGCGTACCCAGTTACAGGATGCGGTTCCAATGACCCTGGAACAGGAATTCCGTGCTTTCGCAACCTTATTAAAAGAAGACCTGAAGCTGATTGAGCAAATGCGTCAGTTATTGCTGGAAGTAAATTTGGGTGCAACCGCCATTGGAACCGGCGTGAATACTCCAGATGGTTATGCCAAACATGCAGTACAAACTTTAACGAAAATTACTGGCCTACCTTTAAAAGGCGCGGAAGATTATGTCGAAGCGACCAGCGATTGTGGCGTGTTTATTATTCTGTCCAGTAGTCTGAAACGTCTGGCTGTTAAATTATCCAAGATCTGTAATGACTTGCGTCTGTTAAGTTCTGGTCCACGTACCGGTCTGGCGGAAATCCGTTTGCCAGAATTGCAGGCAGGTTCTTCTATCATGCCAGCCAAGGTCAATCCGGTCATTCCAGAAGTAGTCAATCAGATTGCGTTTCGTGTGATTGGTAATGACCTGACTGTGACAATGGCAGCAGAAGCAGGGCAATTACAGCTTAATGTTATGGAGCCGGTCATTGCAGTATCCTTAAATGAATCCATCCAATTATTAACTCAAGGTATGCAGACCCTACAACAAAAATGTATTGCCGGGATTCAGGCCAATGAACAGAACTGTTTAAATGCAGTGATGCGCAGTATCGGGATTATCACCTTACTGGAACCACTTTTAGGTCATGCCACTTGTGATGAAATTGGCAAGCAATGTATTCGTGAAAATAAAACTGTACCCGAAGTGGTGCTGGAACTGGGTTTGTTAAGTGAAATTCAGCTGGATGAAATTTTTGCCTTTGAAAATCTGGTTTCAGAAGTCCCAATGATGAATCAATGGGAACAGGTATCCTGAAAGTTTAAGGATGAGCCGAATATAGATTCGTGCTGATTTTAACCATTTGCCTCAAATCCCGTCTGTGGGTTTGGGGCATTTTCATCTAGACTATATCGATGACACAATGAATTGAGTGCATAGCATGTTTGATAAAATCAGCAACTTATTTAAATCAAATAAACCTGATCCGGCTCAGATTTTTCTGGAAGAGAATCATATCCAATATGTAGAAGGGATCGGCTATATTGTGGATGGGGTTAATTTAAATGAGGAGCTGGGCGAGCGGCTGGAATATTTGTCTAACCGACGCATGAAAACTTTTGATGATTTAAAAGCGCTATATTCAACTGCAATGATCATTAATGAAAAAATTGATCTGGAAATTGCCAATCAGCGTTTTAATGCAAGATTAGGAAATACTGAAGAAAACCTGCTGCAATTCAAAGCAATTGTGAAAAAGTTGAATGACTATTATCGTAACTTTTTACGTGATAAAAAATAACTGAATCATAGGCTGATTTTATCCTATGCAGTCAATCTGTAACGACTGCATAAAAATAACGAAATAGCACCAGATCATCGTGATAGTATAAGCTTCATGTTGTTTAGACTTTAAAGCTATATACATGTTCCAACAAGAAATTTCCCAACTTAATTTAACAAAGCTCAAGGCAGGCGAGAAACGCTGGTTAGGCAATCTGCAAGGCTCGTCTACTGCATTATTGCTGAAAGAAATTATCAAGCAGCAACGATCGCGTCTATTTGTTATTGTTGCGCGTAATAACCAGCATTTGGGTCAACTGGAAAGTGAACTGGAATTTTATGGGATTAAACCGACCATATTTCCAGACTGGGAAATTTTGCCTTATGACCGTCTGTCACCGCATCAGGATATCGTCTCTGAACGTCTGGCAATTTTATCTAACATGCCCCAAAGCGGCGTATTGTTGCTGGCAGCTTCTACATTGGTACAGCGTGTTGCACCTACTTCATGGGTGCTGGGTGAACACTTCGATATTCGAGTCGGGCAAAAGCTGGATCTGGAACAGCAAAAGAAAAAACTGATTCAGGCTGGTTATCATCTGGTTGATACCGTTTATGACCATGGCGAATTTGCAGTTCGCGGTAGCATTATCGATATATATGCTTCAGGCCAAGATGCACCGATCCGGATTGACCTGTTCGATGACGAAATTGAAACCCTGAAATTTTTTGATCCGGAAACCCAGCGAACTACGCAAACTTTAGAACAATTTACGGTATTACCTGCACAAGAATTTCCCCTTAAGGAAGGCCGTGCTACTTTCCGTGACCGTTATGCAGAATTTTTCCCGACAGCTAATCCAAAGAAAAATCCAATTTATCAGGATGTGATGGATGGCATTGCTTCACCGGGAATCGAGTTCTACCTGCCTTTATTCTTTAGTCATGAAGCGATGCAAGGGCAAAGTACCTTAATTTCGTATTTACCAAAGAATGGCATTGTCATTACAGATAGGGCGTTGGAGCAGAGTTTAGAGCAGTTCTGGCAGGATGTAACACGCCGTTATGAAGATCGCCGTCATAATATTGATCAGCCGATTCTGCCGCCTGAAACACTGTTCTGTCCGACCAATCAGCTTTTAGAACAGCTGAATCAGTTTAGTCGCATCATTGCGGCACAAGAAGCTTTTGATGAGAAAGCCGGCGTGATTAATCTGGATACTCAGTTACCACCACGGTTGCCTGTTGATCCAAAACGTGAAAAACCTTTTACCGAAGTCAAAAAATATATTGATGCGGCCAATCATCCGGTTTTACTGGTTGCTGAAAGTGCCGGTCGTCGTGAAACCTTAAAAGATGCGCTGCGCCCAAGTCTGGGCGATATTCCGACCGTAGAAAACTTTGATGCTTTTGTCGATTCTCTGCATGCGATTGCGATTACCAGTGCACCATTGGAACGTGGTCTGGTTCTGACAAATCGGATCAGTGTGATCTCGGAAAATCAGCTTTACGAACATCGTGTGGTCCAACGTCGTCGCAAGCGTCAGCAGGAAGTATCAGAAGAATTCCTGATCCGCAGTCTGACCGAGCTAAGCATTGGTGCACCAGTGGTACACATTGATTATGGTGTAGGACGTTATGCAGGCTTAATTACTTTAAGTATCGATGATCAGGACCATGAATTTCTGCAACTGGACTATGCTGAAGGCGCTAAAGTCTATGTGCCGGTGACTAACCTGCATCTGATCAGCCGCTATAGTGGTGGCGATCCAGATCTAGCACCTTTACATAAACTGGGTACAGATGCTTGGAATAAAGCCAAGCGTAAAGCTTTGGAACAGATTCATGATGTCGCAGCCGAGTTATTACATATTCAGGCACGTCGTTCATCTAAGCCGGGGATCAGTTTTGAGGTTGATCAAAGTCTGTATATGCAGTTTGCTAGCGGCTTTGCTTATGAAGAAACACCGGATCAGGCCAATGCGATTGAAGCTACACTATATGATATGCAACTGGCAAAACCAATGGACCGTCTGGTCTGTGGTGATGTCGGTTTTGGTAAAACTGAGGTCGCCATGCGGGCAGCCTTTGTCGCAGTTCAAAATAACCGTCAGGTTGCGGTATTAGTGCCTACCACTTTGCTGGCACAACAGCATTATGAATCTTTTAAAGACCGTTTTGCGGACTGGCCAGTTCGGATTGAGGTGCTTTCCCGTTTCGGTTCATCTAAAGCGCATACCAAAACGATTGAGGATTTAGCGGATGGCAAAGTCGATATTGTCATCGGCACCCATAAGCTTTTACAGGAAAATGTCCAGTTCCATAATCTGGGACTGATGATTGTCGATGAAGAACATCGTTTCGGGGTGCGTGATAAAGAACGTATTAAGGCCTTGCGTGCCGATGTGGATATGCTGACCCTAACAGCAACGCCAATTCCACGTACCCTAAATATGGCCTTTAGTGGTATGCGTGATCTGTCCATTATTGCAACACCACCAGCACGCCGTCTGGCTGTAAAAACTTTTGTGCAGGAACATACCAGCGACACCATTCGAGAGGCGATTCTGCGTGAATTACTGCGTGGTGGTCAGGTCTATTTCCTGCATAATGAAGTCGATACCATTGACCGTGCTGCAGAAAATATCCGGAATCTGGTGCCTGAAGCGCGTGTCATTGTGGCACATGGTCAGATGCGTGAACGTGAACTGGAGCAGGTGATGCAGCAGTTCTATCACAAGGAATACAATGTTTTGGTGTGCTCGACTATTATCGAGACCGGGATTGATGTGCCGAATGCCAATACCATTATTATTGAGCGTGCAGACAAGCTCGGTCTTGCACAGTTACACCAGTTGCGTGGCCGGGTTGGGCGTTCGCATCACCAGGCCTATGCCTATCTGTTAGTGCCATCCTTAAAAGCCTTGAAAGGCGATGCAGAAAAACGGCTGGAAGCGATTCAGCGTGCCTCTACGCTGGGCGCAGGCTTTATGCTCGCCACTGAAGATCTGGAAATTCGCGGTGCAGGTGAACTTTTAGGCGAGCAGCAAAGTGGTTCGATGCAGGCGATCGGTTATAGCCTGTATATGGAAATGCTAGAAAAAGCGACTAAAGCCATTCAAAAAGGTAAAACGCCGAATTATGATGCGCCACTGTCTTTAACTGCAGAAATCAACCTGCATATGCCAGCCTTGATTCCGGACGATTATCTGGGTGATGTACATCAGCGCTTGCTGTTCTATAAACGCATCAGTAATACCGATACTCAGGAAAAACTCGATAATATCCGTATGGAACTGATTGACCGTTTTGGCATTCCGCCGCAACCGGTGAAACAGTTATTTGCTGTGCATCAGCTACGTCTTAAAGCTGAGCAGCTGGGCATTACCAAAATTGACATTGGTGGGCAGGGTGGCCATATCGAGTTTGCGCCAGATACACCAGTTCAGGCTATGAGTATTATCCAGATGATGCAGAAACATCCGACATATTTCAGGATGGAAGGCGGCCAGCGATTAAAAGTGATGGTGATGCTGGAAGATTATCAAAAACGAATCCAGTTCATCAGCGATTTACTGGATAGCCTATTAAAAGAGCTAAATTAATATTTTTAGATTTCATGGAATATGAATATTCACGCTATATTTCATTTTTATAAATATAGTGTGAATATCAGCTTGTTTTCATATGAAATTATTTAAGCTAATAGTTTGCCGTTTTGTCCTTCACAATTCATACAAAATTGCCCTAAAGCGCCCGCTTACAATACTCAGCCGCAATTGTATATGGTAGTATTAGCCATCATTCTAATTTTGCATCATTTATAAAGATATGTTTAGTTTGCATCCACAACTTGCTCAAGATACGTTTTTTGTAGGCGACTTTCCTTTATCAACATGTCGTTTGATGAATGATATGCAATTTCCGTGGTTGATTCTGGTTCCGCGTGTACCAGGCATTACCGAATTATATGAATTGAGCCAAGCTGACCAAGAGCAGTTTTTACGTGAATCAAGCTGGTTATCTAGCCAGTTAGCGCGTGTATTCCGTGCCGACAAAATGAATGTCGCAGCTTTGGGCAATATGGTGCCGCAACTGCATTTTCATCATGTGGTTCGTTATCAAAACGATGTGGCATGGCCTAAGCCGGTATGGGGTACTCCAGCAGTTCCTTATAGCAGTGAAGTATTGGCACATATGCGTCAAACCTTGATGCTGGCTTTACGCGGTCAAGGGGATATGCCATTTGACTGGCGTATGGACTAAGCGTTGACATACATTTTATGGTCCATTCAGGATTCTGGACTTTAAGAGAGTAATTGAGTGCAATTAGACGACTGGATTCATCAGGAACCAAAACAGTTTGAATATTTCCATCGGATGATGGGATATATCATGCTGTCTCTGGTTCTGATCGTCTATCACTACACGGAACCGGACACCAATTACCAGATTTTTGTTCCGTTATTTCTGGCACTGGTTTTGGTGATCACACCGAAATTATCCCGGTGGATGATTTATAAATACGACTATAATTTAAAACGTAATTTCTTCTTTGTTCTAGATGTGATTATCGTATCGGTTGTACTTGCAGCTGTGCATCTGGATCTGGTGTTGTCTCTACTGGCAGTAGTTACATTGCTGTATACCGCCATTAATAACAAGATTTCATTCATGATGGTGTCACTGGCTGGCCTGATTGGCACCATGATCTTTTATCTGTCTACCATTGGCATTTTTGGATTTACCAGCTATTTCAGTCCAACCAGTACCGAACTCACCGTACTAGGTTTCATCTGTCTGATTACTTATTTTGGTGTCGGAAATTTCTATCAAAGCGGTCGTATGCAATATATGACCCAGAAGAAAAATCATTATTTTGACCAGATGAACCGTTATATGGAATTTGCCAATCAGCTCAGCCGTTATGCGCCAGTGCAGTTATGGCAATCTATTATGAAAGGTGAGTCTGAAGCTAAGATCGAATACAAACGTAAAAAACTCACGATTTTCTTTTCAGATATTCAAGGATTTACAGAGCTTTCTGAAACTCTGATTCCGGATGACTTAGCTTTCCTGCTGAATGACTATTTGAGTCATATGACTGAAATCGCAAAAAAATATGAAGCAACAGTCGATAAGTTCATGGGTGACGCCATCCTGATCTTCTTTGGCGATCCGCACTCAGATGGTGTAGAGCAGGATGCTAAAAACTGTCTGGAAATGGCGATTTCAATGCGTCAGCAAATGAAATTACTACGCGAACGCTGGATTAAAATGGGTTATCCGCCATTACATATCCGTATGGGGATTTCAACCGGTTATTGCCACGTGGGGAACTATGGCGCCAATCACCGTATGGCCTATACCATTGTTGGTCGTGATGCCAATCTGGCTGCACGCTTACAAAGTGCTGCGGAAGTTGATGAAATCCTGATTTCTGAAGATACCCATAACCTGATCAAAAATGATTATCTATGTGCACCTAAAAAGCCAATTTTCCTGAAAGGGATTAAGGCGCCGGTACGCACCTGGCAAGTGATGGAAAAATATGCCTTCCAGAAAGTTGAATATCAGCGCTGGTTTGATTATGAGTATAAAGGCTTTCATTTACTGCTAAATCTGGATGAAGTACAAAACTATGATTATCCAGAGTTGTTGCATGTGCTAGAAAAAATGATTAAACGCATTCAAACCCAACAGCAACTGACCAACTCTCAAGGAATTGTGAAATTAAAACTTGAAGATGAAGTCATTGAACCTTTATCTGCTGAAGAAGCATTTCGAGCAGCTGAACGATCAAAAGTCATCTAATTTTTATGATTTAAATAAATGATAAAGACCATAAAAAAAACCACGCTTAAGCGTGGTTTTTTGATTGCAGAATCTTAGTGATTTTCTGAAGCATGGTTGATGGTATATTTTGGAATTTCAACTTCCAGATCTTCATCCACAATCTTCACTTGGCAAGACAGACGAGAGTCGGGTTCTAAACCCCAAGCACGATCGAGCAAGTCAGCTTCGACATCATTCATGTCTTCAAGGCTGTCGAAACCGCGACGGACAATTACGTGGCAAGTAGTA
Source organism: Acinetobacter sp. YH12236 (assembly GCF_013417645.1). Classification (NCBI taxonomy): domain Bacteria; kingdom Pseudomonadati; phylum Pseudomonadota; class Gammaproteobacteria; order Moraxellales; family Moraxellaceae; genus Acinetobacter; species Acinetobacter sp. YH12236. Next base: position 43,454 of record NZ_VPDM01000020.1, on the reverse strand, counting down.
CATGCACATGACATATCACATGCATGTTCAATCTTGATTCCGTTTTTCAGCATGCTTTCACATAGATTGGCATCTTGTTCAACTTCAAACTCAGCGCCTTCAGGGCAAATTTGCGCATGTGGAAGAACTTTAATACGTGGCATAGTCTTTACCTTAAATTAGTTTGAGTTTGACCAATCGTCGAGTTTAGTGCCTTTAAGGGCAGCATCAATATGTTGATTCATACGCAGAGCAGCAAATGCATCACTATGTATTTTAAGCTGTTCTACTGCAGATTCAATGGCTTTGATATCTGTACCTTGTAGCTCGGACTCAAGTCGTGCTTGCGCAGCAGTCAGTTCTGCCAATTGCTGTTCATTCATCAATTGAGCATCTACTTTCAGTGCCTGAATCAGTGCTTCAAGTTCACGTTGTGCTTCCACCTTGGTTTCCTGCAAATGACGAAGATTCTTATCTTCTTCAGCAAACTGATAACCTTCTAACAGCAGACGTTCAGTATCTTCACTCGACAAGCCATAAGATGGTTTGATATCGATTTGTGCAGTCACACCTGAAGTCATTTCTTTGGCAGAAACGGTCAACAAGCCATCCGCATCCACTTGGAAAGTCACTTCAATACGTGCCTGACCTGCGGTCATTGGTGGAATACCATGCAGGACAAAACGGCCTAAGCTACGGCAATGTTCTACCAGATCACGTTCACCTTGTACCACATGAATCAGCATAGCGGTTTGGCCATCCTGATACGTTGTAAATTCCTGGCGACGTGCAACTGGAATTGCGGTATTGCGTGAAATCAGACGTTCAACCAGACCGCCCATGGTTTCCAGACCAAGAGAAAGTGGAGTCACATCTAATAATAATGATCCATCTTTGCTGTTACCAATGAGCTGATTCGCTGTAATTGAAGCACCAATCGCAACCACTTCATCCGGATTAATGGTGCAAAGTGGTTCCTGGTTAAACACATCACGTACTGCTTTTTGCACGGCATACGAGCGGGTAGAACCACCTACAAGCACCACATTCTGAATATCATCAAGTTCCAGCTTGGCATCACGCATGACACGCTTACATACGCTGATGGTTTTATCCAAAGCAACTTTGATGATTTCTTCAAAAGTCGAACGATCTAAAGTCAGGCTTTGATCAAGCAGCTTTAATTCAACTGAGTCAGCATCAGATAATGCTTCTTTAGCTTTACGCGCAGCAGTAATGAAATGCGCATATTCAGCATCATCTAGGGTTTCGATATTAAGCTGTTTTTTAGCCCATTTTAAAATCAGACGATCCAGATCGTCACCACCCAGAGCAGTATGGCCGCCAGTCGCTAATACTTCGAACACACCTTGAGAGAAACGCAGAATTGAAACGTCAAAGGTACCGCCGCCCAAGTCATAGATCACATAGTTGCGATCTGTGCTCAAGTTAGTTTCCTGATCCAGTCCATAAGCTACCGCAGCAGCCGTTGGTTCATTCAATAAACGCAGAACGTTTAAACCAGCCAGTTGCGCAGCATCACGTGTTGCCTGGCGTTGTGCTTCATCGAAATACGCAGGAACCGTAATCACGGCACCATTAATCTCATTTTTTAAGCTGGCTTCAGCACGTTCTTTAAGCTGCTTTAAAATTTCCGCAGAAATCTCAACTGGCGTTTTACGTCCTTGCGCAGTTTCAAATGCCGGCATTTCATTCGCTTCGCCCACCAAGGCATAAGGATGCTGGAATTTAATATCTGCTTGGGAGCGACCCATAAAACGTTTTACGGATACAATCGTATTTTTAGGATCGGTGGTAATAAAAGGTTTGGCATCATCGCCATATTCAGTGCTTTGTGCTGCATAATGAACGATAGAAGGAAGTAACACACGACCTTGTTCATCTTTGAGTACTTTGGCTTGACCTGAAAGAACCGTGGCAACCAAAGAGTGGGTGGTGCCTAAATCGATACCAATCGCAATGCGGTGTTCATGTGGTGCACTTGATTGACCTGGTTCTGCAATCTGCAAGAGAGCCATAGTGTTACATCCTTTGCACGTTAAAATTAAATAGAAAAATTAAAATTCATCATCAAGATCAAAGCTGTCATCATCTAGGAAACGGTCTTCCGCTTTGTCGATGTCCGCCATGACTTTAACAAAGAAACGCAGTTTACGCACGGTATCGCGAGCTTCGCCCCAGTCTTCATCTTCATAGTCGATTTTGAACTCACGAACTAGACCATCAATCCATTGCTGAACTTCAACTTTCAGAGAAGAAAGATCTTCAGCCGATGAGGCTTCATCTAATTGCTCGCGAATTTCCAGCGCATCCTGAAGAAATTCAAAATCGCTAATAGACTGATCCAGATGATAGTCCTGTTTTTTTAAAGACAGTAAATAAGCTGCACGGCTATCAACCGCTGACAAAGCCTTGAATGCCTGGTTGATCTCGCTTGATTTAATCAAAGCCTGATCTTTATCTTCAGCTTTATCGGGGTGATATTGTTGCTGCAACTTTAAAAACTCTGCTTTTAAAGTGGCTAAATCAATATCGAGTGCTACAGGAAGATTGAACAACTCAAAATGATTCATGGGAGATAGAGTCCGCGATTAATATGCAAAAATGATTAAACTTGATGACAATTAAAATAACTGCCTAAATGCAATTAAAACAGTGTATTTCACACTGTTTTAATGCTGAAAAAAGAGAATTATTGCTGCAATCAGACAGTGAATGACTCACCACAACCACATTCACCTTTTTTATTTGGGTTATTAAATTCGAAGCCTTCGTTCAAGCCGTTTTTCACGTAGTCCATTTCTAGACCTTCGAGATAAACCAGACTTTTTGGGTCTACGAAAACTTTAACACCAAACTGTTCAAAGACCTGGTCATGAGTATCGACTTCGTCGACAAACTCAAGAACATAAGCAAGACCAGAACAGCCTGAAGTTTTCACACCAACACGAATGCCTTCACCCTTACCGCGACTTTTGAGGTAATTGCTGATATGAGTTGCTGCATTTTCAGTTAAGTGGATCATGAAAACTCCGTGAATCTTTCTTCAAAAAACGAATGATTAAGCTTTAGACTTCTTGTTGCGGTAGTCTTCAACAGCCGCTTTAATTGCATCTTCAGCCAGTACAGAGCAGTGTACTTTTACTGGTGGAAGAGCCAATTCATTTGCGATATCAATGTTTTTGATCGCTTGTGCTTGGTCTAAGGTTTTACCTTTTAACCATTCAGTCACTAATGAACTTGATGCAATTGCAGAACCGCAACCATAAGTTTTAAAACGTGCTTCTTCAATCACGCCTTCATCATTTACTTGGATCTGTAAACGCATTACGTCACCACAAGCAGGTGCACCGACCATACCAGTACCAACGTTTTCTGCATTTTTGTCTAAAACACCAACGTTACGTGGGTTTTCGTAATGATCAATTACTTTTTCGCTATAAGCCATGTTGCTTCTCCAAAACTCGGGGTCAGCCTTAATATAAATATGGGGATTAAAAATTTTTTATCAATGAGATAGCAGTGTAAATACAGCTATCTCAGAGTCAAAAATTAGTGCTCAGCCCATTCAACTGTAGAAAGGTCGATACCTTCTTTGTACATATCCCAAAGCGGAGAAAGTTCACGTAATTTCTCAACAGCAGCTTTAGTGATATTTAAAACGTGATCGATATCTTCTTCAGTGGTGTACTTACCAAAGCTGAAGCGGATCGAACTGTGTGCAAGTTCATCAGAAAGACCTAATGCACGAAGTACATAAGATGGTTCAAGTGTTGCAGATGTACATGCTGAACCTGAAGATACGGCTGCATCTTTCAGTGCCATCATCAATGATTCACCTTCAACAAAGTTGAAACTTACGTTTAGGTAGTTTGCAACGTTTTGAGTTGGGTGACCGTTCAGGAATACCTGTTCAAGATCTTGTAAGCCATTCCAAAGCTTGTCACGAAGTACACGTAAACGAGCTTGTTCGGACTGTAAATTTTTGCCTGCAAGTTCAAATGCTTCACCCATACCAACGATCTGGTGAGTCGCAAGAGTACCAGAACGCATACCACGTTCATGACCGCCACCATGCATTTGTGCTTTTAGACGTACACGTGGTGAACGACGTACGAACAGGGCACCAATACCTTTAGGGCCATAGATTTTATGTGCAGAGAAGCTCATCAAATCGACTTTCAATTGAGAAAGATCGATTTCAACTTTACCCGCAGCCTGTGCAGCATCAACGTGGAAGAAAATCTTTTTCGCACGGGTGATTTCACCAATCGCAGCAACATCAGTTGTCGTACCGATTTCGTTGTTTACCATCATCAGGGAAACAAGAATGGTGTCTGGACGGATTGCTGCTTCAACCATTTCTGGAGTAATTAAGCCAGTTTTTGGTTGCGGCTCAAGATAAGTAATCTCAAAACCTTCAGACTCAAGCTCACGACATGTATCCAAAATTGCTTTATGTTCAATTTTAGAAGTAATGATGTGTTTGCCTTTAGATGCATAGAACTGAGCCACACCTTTCAATGCAAGGTTGTCAGATTCAGTCGCACCTGAAGTCCATACGATTTCACGCGGATCAGCTTTTACTAAATTCGCCACTTGTTCACGGGCGTATTCAACTTTTTCTTCCGCTTGCCAGCCATAAGCATGTGAACGAGATGCTGCATTACCGAAGGTGCCTTCGAAAGTTAAGCATTCCATCATACGTTCTGCAACTTGAGGATCTACCGGAGTTGTTGCTGCATAGTCAAGATAAATCGGACGTTTCATGTCAAATACCTGTAACCGATAAAAGGGCTGAATCAATGTTTGCTGAATTTTGGCGTAATGACACGGTTTGTACGTTGTCACGGGCTACAAGGTCGGCAAGGGTGATTTTTGCGAGATAATCGGCAATGTGGTGGGAGAGTTCTTGCCATAAATCATGAGTCAAGCACATCGCGCCATTTTGGCAGTTGCCTTTATGGTCACAGCGAGTCGCATCAACTGTTTCGTTTACAGCTTCAATAATTGCTAACACAGTAATTTCATCTGCGCTGCGTGCTAAATGATATCCACCATTGGCACCGCGAACACTCGAAACTAGACCATAACGTTTTAGTTTCGCAAATAACTGCTCGAGATAGGCAACAGAAATAGTTTGACGTGCTGCAATTTCAGCAAGCGTGATCGTTTGTTCAGATGGCTGCAAAGCTAAATCAAGTAGAGCAGTCACTGCGTAGCGACCGCGAGTGGTTAGGCGCATGATTCGATACACATGGTTAGACTAGATGTGTAGATTTTATGAATCCCGACTAAATTAGTCAAGTTATTTTTGTGAATGGCGAGCGTATTTAATTTTCTGAAAATGAAAGAATTACGCGCTGATCCAATTATACACTAATAACGCAATCAAAAGTACTGTGATTATACTAAAGACCATATTGATCCGCTTTTGACGGCGTTCCATACGTTTAATGCGGTTGCGATACTGTTTAACTTCAACTTGCAGGCTATTAATTTTAGAACGCTGATCTTCAATTTTCTTTAATAAAGGCGCAATACGTTTTCTTGATGAAACAATATCGGTCTCATCTGCCGGTGGTTCAGATAACCAGTGTTTCCAGTCGGACAATACTTTAGGTAAGGCAAATAAAGTCAGTAAATCACGGAACTCGTCTTTTAAAACCTGATTGCCATCAATACGCATCGCACGAATGCTTCTGCGATTGCCAAAGATAAAGATCTTAATCAGATCCATTAAAGTAGTGCGAACATCCAGATCAATAACTCTGCCTGGTGCTTTATAGTCAAATAACAGCCCGTCTTTGGTAAACTGAACATAGAAATCAAAATATGGAATATAACTATTGATTTTTATTGTAATATTCTCATCTACAAACTTCTTCGCCTGAAGAGCAACAACACGGTCATGTTTGAGAATGAACGTGAATATTGTTTCTAAAACGATTAAAGTCATCGTAAGCAACAAATGTGGTTGATTTTGACTTTGTTGCGATTCACTCATATATACAACCAATCCTTACCTGAAAATTAAAATGAAAAAGCATCCTGCTGAGTAAAAGATTTCAGGGTTAAATCAAATTAGACTTGAAATAAAGTGCTTTGTAGAACAGTTTAGCAAATCTATCAAGCCCTAAATTTGCTATTATGCGGTGATTTTGTAGATAATTTTATGATATTTGCATAGAAAATAAGCAGGAGTCGTGTACATGGATAAAACAAAAACGACACAAGATACAGATCAGGAATTGATTGAAAAACCAGTGAAGAGTAAGTCAAAGTCTGCTTCAGAGCGACGTTCAATGCTGGACTTTCGTAAATATACCAAGCAGATCTGGTTGGCTGGCCTTGGGGCATTTTCCCGGGCAGAGGAAGAAGGCAACAAACTGTTTGACTCGCTGGTCAAGGTCGGAGAAGAGCTAGAATCCAAAACAGTCGATATTGCAGATCAAACTGTGGAAAAAGTCTCCGAAAAAGCACGCGAATCTGTGACAGATACCAAAGATAAGGTTGAAAAACTGATCGACAACTCTGTTCATCATTCCTTGAATCGTATAGGATTAGTCACACTGAAGGATGTACAACATCTGGAGCGTTTAATTCTTCAGTTGCATGCCAAGGTTGATGAATTGACCTTGCAGCAAGAAAAAATACAGAAAGAATTATTGGAAAAAATACACACAAAATGATTTTCTTCATAATTCAATGTTTTTTTCGCATATATTTTGAAAAAAAAGAGGTTTATAAGTATTGCGTTTATACCTAAAGCATTGCTATAAAGGCGTTATGGTAGTTTAAACAAATTCTTGGACCTTAAATAAACGATATTAAGAGGACGTAGTTTTCATGAATAAATCAGAATTAATTGATGCAATTGCAGAGAAAGGGGGATTATCTAAGGCTGACGCAGGTAAAGCTTTAGATGCTACAATTGCTTCTGTTACTGAAGCTTTAAAAGCGGGTGATACAGTAACTCTAGTTGGTTTCGGTACTTTCGGCGTTAAAGAGCGTGCTGCACGTACTGGCCGTAATCCACAAACTGGTGCTACTCTTGAAATTAAAGCAAGCAAAGTACCTAGCTTCAAAGCAGGTAAAGGCTTAAAAGACGCTGTTGCTTAAGCTGCTTCAATCCTAAAACGCGCCTTCTTTGGCGCGTTTTTTATTGATAGATTTAATTGTTTTGATTAACACATTCATTCAATGGGTTTTTTCGGTTAAAATCCTCTGCAAATAAAATATTGGAATACTTATGGAATCTTTTCGTAAAGTTATTAAGGGTTGGTTGGGCAAGGTCTTGCTCGTTCTGTTTTTAACCCCTTTAGCGCTTGTAGGTATTGAAGGATATTTTAGCGGCGGGAATTCTGATGCAGCAAAATCAGTCAATGGAACTGATATCTCTAAACAAGAATTAGAGTCACTGACAAAATCATTCAAACAACAATACTTAAGTTATGCCAATGGTGATGAAACCTTATTAAATCAAAGCTTCATCGATCAAAAAGCGATGGATACCCTGGTTGCGCGTACATTGCTCTTGCAACAGGCTGAAAAACTCGGGATTAGCCTGAGTGACCAACAAATTGCACAAATGATTTCTCAGCAACCTTCTTTCCAGGAGAATGGCAAATTTTCTAATGCTTTATATGAAAATTACCTGAAATCAATCGGCATGACTAACAATGCTTTAGTAGAAAGTTTACGTAAAGATCATGCACTGAAAATGCTGTCTTCTACTTTTATGGATTATCCACTGGTCAGTCCGGTTGAGATGCAGCAAATTGCAGATCTGCAAACTGAACAGCGTCATATTCATATCGCTAGCGTGAATCTGGACAGCTATAAAAAAGCAGTAAAAGTATCAGAAGCTGATATTGCAGCATATTATGAAAAGCACAAATCCCAGTTCAAGCAACCGACTAGCGTTGATGTGGATTATGTGGTGATCAAGCCGAGCAATATTGATACTGCCAATGTAGCCGTCACTGATGCAGAATTGCAGGAAGCTTATAATAAATTTGTGGCTGACCAGAAGCAGAATGTGAAACCAGAGGTTAAACATATTCTAGTGACTGCAGATAGCCGTAGCGATGCTGAAGCCAAAAAACTGGCAAACGAAATTGCAGCTAAAATCAAAGCTGGTACCACTTTTGCACAAGCAGCAGCTCAATACTCTGAAGATCCTGAATCTAAATCTAAAGGTGGTGCTATCGCTGTCTATGAAAAAGGCGTGTTCGGTACTACATTTGATCAGACTGTTGCATCTTTAAAATCTGGTCAAGTTTCAGCGCCTGTTAAAACGGATTATGGCTACCATATTATTTCAGTCCAACTGCCTGATGTAGCAGTTCCATCGTTTGAATCTCAAAAAGCACGTTTATCTGAAGAAGTATTGGCAGCGAAAAAATCTAATGCATTCTCTGATACGGTAAACAGTCTGAATGACATGGTCGTAAGTGCGGACTCGCTGGATGTTGTTGCTCAGGAAGTGAAGGGCGTTCAGGTTCAGAAAGCAAATGGTGTGACCCTTGCGACACGTGATCCATTGCTAAGTAATGCGGCTGTCAAAGTTAAACTGTTTAACGATGACGTGAAAAATGGCGACCGTAATGCATCTTCAAGCATTCAGTTAGCCAATGGTGATGTGGCTTGGGTAAAAGTTCGCAATTATCATGCAGCAGGGGAGCAGACACTGGCAGAAGCTAAACCAGCAGTAAAAGCGAAACTGATTCAAGATAAAGCATTTGCTGCGGCCAAAGCTGAAGTTCAAACTGCATTGAATGAGTTTAAAACCAAGCCTGCAGCATCCGTTGCGAAAGGTAAACTGGTATTTGAAGATGCAGGCATCTATACACGCGCAGAAGGTCTGCTTAAGCGTGATGTACAACGTGCAGCATTTAGCGTGCCAGCGCCTAAAGCAGGTCACTGGTCAGTAACGACAGCAAATATGCCAAATGAATTGGTGGTTGTGGCAGTTTCTGAAGTGAAGAAAAATCCGATCGATGTTTTAAGTGCAGAGCAACGTAGTGAGCTGGTGAAATTGTATCAACAGCTTCGTGGTCAACAAGAATTTGATGATTATACGCGTTACTTAAAATCTCACGCAAAAATCAAATAAGATTCGCTTTTAAAAAACCAGCCTACGGGCTGGTTTTTTATTTTCTTAAGTAAGAAATAATATCCAAAATAAGAAGAGAGCATATAACTCTCTTCTGAAATCCGGTCATTTTATTCCGCTCTAAAAATTAGCTCATAACCTGTATATTTACGGATATTAATCACACCAGTATCCAGAATCAGATATTGGCCTTTAATCCCTTGTAGTTTGCCTCGGATCACTGGAGTTTTATCTAAATTGTGAGATTTGATTTTTTCTGGATATTGCTCTATCGGATAGATGAACTCACGTGGTAATTCCTTATCTAAAACTTCAATATTCTCATTAAACTGCAAATTCTGATTAAACTCTTCACGGATAGTTTGGATTTTCGGTGCAAATTCTTCAATCAACTGATCGCGAACTTCAATCAGATTTAAAGGTTTCGCTTCACCTTTGAGTAATTTACGCCAGTCGGTTTTATCTGCGACTTGGGTACCAAACATCACTTCCAGTTTACCGGAAAGACGGCGAGAACCCACTTTCATGATAGGAAGGGCTTGAGTTGCACCCTGATCCAGCCAACGAGTCGGCATTTGATTGATCCGGGTAATTCCGACTTTTAAAGCACTAGAATTGGCCAGATAAACAATATGTGGTTGGAAGCAGACATTCTGTGCAAACTCATCTTCCCGGCAAGTGCCTAAATGATAATGGCAGGTTTCTGGTTTCATGATGCACATATCACATGACGCTTTAGTTTTAAAACATTTAAAACAGTGGCCTTGTGAGAATGATTTAGAAGTTTTTTTGCCGCAAGAAACACAATAGATATTTCCAGTCCATTCAATCTCGATTTCCTGACCTAACTGGAATGGAAGGTTAATTTCTGATCCATCTAATATTAATTTATATTCAACATTTGCCCGCTGGGTATTTTGATCAGTTACACTAAGGTCTGTAAGACCGACGTGCATTTTATGGCAAATGCCCTGAAGTTCCATAAAAAATTACTCACTTAAATCATAAGGATGCAGTCATGGCTGAACAGAATGTCATCACTTCAATGCTAGACGACTTCGCCAAAGAACAGCCAATTCATACTGCTATTTGTATCGGGCAGGATTTAACCCAATCTCAGTTTCAGCAATCTATTCAATGGCACTATTTTAACGTATCTGAGGTTTTAAATCTGCCTTTTCAACAGCGTTATGACCTGGCAGTAGTGATGCTGGACACTCCTGAAACCTTAGCATTGTCAGAACAGCAGAAGAGTCAAATTCTGGTTAAAATGCGTGATTTATTTGCAAAACGTCTGGTTGTGGTGAGTCGCTTGCAGGATGAAAAACTGCTCAGGTCTTTAGGTCTGACCCAGTTGATTGACAAGACGGTTCATGGGGCGGATTTTGCACTCTGGCAATTCAATATTTTAACTTATAAACATGTGCCAGACTGGTTTAACTCTAAATTCTGGGCTAACCCTGAAAACTGGGATAAATATCGCTGGTAAAATTGGAAAGCTAGGAAGGACTTATATCAGTATTGCAAATATTAACAAAATCCTGCATGGAAAATATGAGCCCAGACTCTATTCTGTAGAGAAGGTGTATACAGGAATGAGTTATGACCAATCTTAGTAGTATTGTGGAAATGCTGGCCAAGCAAGCTTTAGGAAATAACCAAGCCCAATCCCAGCAGCGTTCATCCCAGCAAGGGGGATTGGCAGATATTCTTGGATCAGTATTGGGTCATATCAATAATGCCAATCAGCAAAACCAGAACCCAAATCAGCAGCATCAAAACTCACAACAGCAAAACAAGCAAAATGGCCTAGGTGCAATTTTAGGTTCTGTACTCAGCCAGCTCGGCGGTGGGAGCCAATCTTCCGCTCGACCAAGTTCTGGACTGGGTGGCAGTTCAACAACAAAGACTTTATTGATTGCTGTCTTGCCTCTGGTCTTGGCCTGGATTCAGAAACAGGGCGGTTTGCAAGGAGCATTGGATAAACTCAAAGGACAAGGTTTAAATAGCCAGGTTGATGACTGGGTCTCTACTGGCCCGGGTGAAAATGCCAATGTCGATCCGCAGCAGGTACAAAACCTGTTTGATGACCAGGAAGTAGAACAGGTCGCACAAGAGACACATGTGCCTAAGCAGGATGTCTATAGCGCCATTTCTCAGGTCTTGCCGCAGATTATTGATTCACTGACACCACAAGGTGAGCAGACCAGTAAACAGGAAGCCAATAACGATATTCAGAATGTATTGAATATGGTCTCAGGCTTGTTTAAAAAATAAATCTATCTATCCAATAAAAAATCCCGACGTTTGGCCGGGATTTTTTCTATTGAACTGCATGAACTTTAAGCTTCTTCCAGATTCAGGCTAAAGAGTCGGTTGGATTTACAGATCTTCTTGGCCACATAATGCGATTTTCTAAGACGGATTAAAATAATCTGAGACTGAAATTCCAGTTCGCCAAATTCAGGTTCAACCTGAACATAGTGCAATTGACCATACTCATCCCGAACTCGCGCTTGGGCAGAAAAGCCAGGACGGGCATTGCCACTTGAAATCGTGGCTAAACGGCCTAGCAGGTTTACATCATTCTTTTTATATTTAGGTGGAATGACCTGATCCAGACAATGGATCATAAATACGGTAAAGAAAATCGCAATGATCAATGCCGGTAGAATGATGTAATAGGCAGGTAAGAAATGATATTCCTGTGAATAAATCAGAAACTGAAGAAAATAGCCGGAAAAGCTAAAATTCATCAGGAAGAAAAAAACAATCAGGGTTTTGGAAAATTTGACATTTAGCCATTCAACATTCTGAAAGTCATATGGAGAAATGCGTTCCAGGAGTTGACTGGGTTTAAGCTTAAAATAGAAGGCAACTGTTTTTGCCACGCCAAGCAGAATGATGAACAATAAACTGAGATGAAATGGCATCAGGTTATAGTCAAGTAAAAACTCAGGCATGGCAAAATCCGTTTTAGCTATTATTCTGAAAGATAAATTCCGCCATCAGAATGCACGGTAATATCAACTTTTTCAAGTGATTGGCCTTGACAAGGTCCAGAAATACATTCACCGCTTTCGACTACGAACAGCGCGCCATGAGTAGAGCATTCAATAAATTCCTGATCACGGTCCAGAAACTGGTTTTCCAGAAATTCCAGTTCTACCTGTAAATGTGGACAAATATTCTGGTAAGCATAAAACGAACCATCACGCTGGGTAATAAAAATTGTATCCCCATTCGGAAGTTCAAAAGAGCGTGCTTCACGCTCTGGAATATCGTCAGTCATGCAAATTTTAAACATTAAGCACATTCCTTAAGAACATCTTTTAATAATGCTGTGTATTCTGAAACCGCCAGTCGTGGCCCAAATTGCGCTACCACTTGACTAGACACCAAAATTGCCAGTTCTGCTGCTGTTTTTAAGCCAAGACCCGCATTAAGTGCATATAAAAAAGCACCCGCGAAAGCATCGCCAGCCCCATTGGCATCCACTGCAGTTACGGCACGGCCCGGCACAGTAAAGGTTTCACCATTATTGGAAATAAGCGCACCATCAGCTGACATTGTAATGACAACGTATTGACTTAATTCCTTGAGTTTAGCCAGAGCTGCTTCGATGGTATCTGTTTCGGTATACATCAATGCTTCTTGCTGGTTGCAGAACAAGAGATCAACGCCATCTGCAATCATTTCATCCAGACCGGCACGGGCATATTGCACCATCGCAGGATCAGAAAGGGTAAATGCGATTTTAACCCTATTGGCTTTGGCAATTTCACGCGCCTGTTTTACGGCCTGACGTGCTGTTTCGGAAGTGGATAGATAACCTTCGATATAGAGCCATTTAGCAGTTGTTAAAGGCTGGAAGTCAATCTGTTCATTTGTCAGTTCAGCAGTAATACCTAAATAGGTATGCATGGTACGTTCAGAATCTGGACTGACCAGAACCATACAGGTACCTGTTACGCCTTCACTAATCGATTGGGTTGTAGTTTTAATGCCAGCTTCATTTAAGCCATGCAGATAGATATGACCCAAATCATCATTACCGACACGGCAGGCATAGAATGCAGAGCCGCCCAAAGCTGCAAATGCAACTGTAGTATTGGCTGCTGAACCGCCTGAAGCCTGACCTTTATAAGTTTGAGTTGCTTTTAAGTTTTGATACAGAGTAGCCTGAGCTTCACCATCCGCAAGTTGCATGGTGCCTTTTTGCAAGTGATGTGCAGTTAAAAACTCATCAGAAACTTTAAATTCCTGGTCAATCAGCGCATTGCCAATCGCAAAAAGGTCAACAGTAGACATATCCAAATATCACATTAAAAATGAAAGTGCTAAGTTTACACGATTGCTCGGGTTTGCTGTAGTTCACTGAAACATTTTCAGAATACTTTAAAAAATACTGTAACTTATTCAGCTTGAATCTTTGGTCTAAGAATTGGTTTATTTTTAAACGGTAGCGAGTGCAGCCATTGATTTAAAGGTTGGATTTTATTTATAAGATTAGAGTACCAAGCAGTTATACTGGTGCGACATTTGAACAATCATCTAAAACAGTGTGGGTATATGGATATTAAGATTGTAACAGCCGAGCAGCTCCCTGATCAGATTGACACTTTAGCGACACTGGCGCGTAAAGAAGGTTATGACCTGATTGATAAGTTAATTGAAGAATACCGCACTGGAAAAAACTGTTTCAGTCAAAATAATGAATTTCTGGCCTGTGCCTATGATGGCAATAAACTGATTGCCTGTGGCGGCTTAAACCAGCAATGGGGCGATAACGGTATTGAAGAAAGAATTGGCCGGGTACGTCGCTTCTATGTGCATCCAAAATATCGTCAACATGGTGTTGGTAAGCAGCTTCTGGCTTATCTGGAGCAGTTGGCACGACCATTTTATTCAGCACTTTGTTTACAGACCGATACCAAACTGGCCGCGAATTTCTATCAAAAACAGAACTACGTCTTTGTTGAAAACCACCCGAGTTATAACTATTTCAAGTATATGATCTAGAGATCATTGCCAAACCTGATCATTTAAAAATCAGATGATCAGGTTTACTTAATTCGATCAAAATCCTCGGTTTTCTGCGTGAATAATTCAAACAACTACAGCTATAATGCGAATAATAATTTTTTAATTTAAGCATTAGGAGATCGCATGACTGTAGATGTCACTGAAACCATTTCTCAAACTGTACATCCTGCGTTTCAGTTGGTACGTCAACAACATGTTGAAGCTTTAGACATTTTAGTGTCTGAATATAAGCATAAAGTGACTGGCGCCACCCATTATCATCTGGCGACCAATCATGATGAAAATGTTTTTCTGGTTGCGTTTCGCACCCAGCCAATGGATTCAAAAGGTGAAGCGCACATTCTGGAACATACTGCACTGTGCGGTTCAGAAAAATTCCCGGTACGTGATCCGTTTTTCCTGATGATTCGCCGTTCGCTTAATACTTTTATGAATGCCTTTACAGCGGCAGACTGGACGGCTTATCCATTCGCAACTCAAAATGATAAAGACTTCCAGAACTTATTAGAAGTTTATATGGATGCGGCCTTTGCTGCGAACCTGAATCCGCTGGATTTTGCTCAGGAAGGTATCCGTATTGAGCTGGAAAATGGCGAGCCAGTGTATAAAGGCGTGGTATTTAATGAAATGAAAGGGGCAATGAGTTCACCTTCAGATCAACTTTATCATACTTTGGCGCATCACTTATTCCCGGACACTACCTATCACTACAACTCAGGCGGCGATCCTAAAGATATTCCAAACCTGACTTATGAAGAGTTGGTGAATTTCTATAAAACGCATTATCACCCAAGTAATGCTGTATTTATGACCTTTGGTAATAAATCTGCTGCTGAGTTACAGGAACAGTTTGAAAATCTGGCACTGTCTAAATTTGGAAAAGGTGAAACACTTTATTCAACGCCAGAAACCCGTTTAACTGCGCCACTCAATGTAACAGAAACCTATGCAGTTGATGGGGAAGATCTGAAGGACAAGACTTATCACGTATTGTCATGGTTATTGCCAGAAGCGAGTGATATCAAGTTACGTTTAGGCTTGCGTCTGGTAGAAGGGATTTTGCTGGAAGATTCAGCATCTCCCTTACGTCATTACTTGGAAACCTGTGGTTATGCACAGTCAACTGGCCCATTCATGGGCGTAGATGATTCCAACTTTGAAATGACCTTCTACTGCGCGGTTCAAGGTTCAAACCCGGAACATGCTGAAGAATTCAAAAACGGAGTTTTCAAAGTTCTGGAAGATGTTGCCTCTAAACCTGTTGATCAACAGGCAGTAGATGCGATCCTGCATCAGATCGAATTGCATCAGCGTGAAATCAATGGTGATGGTACACCTTATGGCCTAAGCCTGATCTTGAGCGGTTTAAGCAGTGCAATTCACCATCGTGATCCGGTTGAAGTCTGGGATGTGGACTCTGCAATTGCTTCAGTAAAAGAAGAGTTGCAAGATCCAATGTGGCTGTCGAATCTGATTAAAGAGCATCTACTGGATAATCCGCACCGTGTTCAACTGACTTTAGTTCCAGATGCAACTAAATCTGCCAAAGAAGCGGAAGAAGAAAAAGCACGTCTGGCTGAAATTGGTAAAGCTTTAACTGAAGAGCAAAAAGCAGAGATCAATGCTCAAACTGAAGCGTTAAATATCCGCCAAGATACTCCAGATGATTTGAATCTGTTACCTAAGGTGGGTCTGGAAGATGTGCCTGCGGAATTGCAGATTGTTCAAGGCCAGTTGCGTGAGATTATCTGTAACCGCGTAGATACGCCGTTGAATCTTTATCATGCAGGTACCAATGGGATTTATTACCAACAGGTGTTGGTGAAAATTCCAGATGAAGTGGTGCAATCACCGTATTTCAACCTGTTGTCTATTTTAATGGGTGAAGTTGGTGCGGGTGAATATGATTACCTGCAATTCCAGCAACTGCAAACAGCAGTCAGTGGTGGTCTGGGCATGGGCGCTTCATTGCGTTCTAAAGTGGATGACAAAAACAAGATCAGTGCGTGGTTAACTTTAACGACTAAATCTTTGGCTAGCCATCTGGATGCGATCCGTCTGTTAAAGATCGGTTTTGAGCAGCTACGCTTTGATGAAAAAGGCCGTATTATTGAGTTATTACAACAGCGTAAAACTCGCTGGCAATCACGTATTTCCGGTTCGGGTCATAGCTATGCGATGCAAGTGGCATCACGTCAGCATAGCGCTCTAGCCTTGCGTGATTATCATAATACCGGTCTGGGTGCTTTGAACTGGCTGATTAACTTGGTCAATCAGGCTGAAAAAGATCCAGCAGCTTATGATGCTATGATTGATGAATTAAAACGCATTCATACAGTCTTGCTACAGGCACCAAAACAATTCCTGTTGGTGTGTGAAGAACAGCAGTCTGAGCGTCTGATTGAAGAAATTCAAAACGTGTGGGACAAACTAGAAGTGAATACTGCACCTGCAGAATTGACTCAGGTTGAAAAAGTTAATCATAGCAATGATGAAGCCTGGTTGATTCAGACTAATGTGCAGTTCTGTGCAGCAGCTTATCCTGCGGTAGAAGTTTCACATCCTGATGCTGCTGCCTTGATGGTATTGGCAGGCTACTTGCGTAATGGTTATCTGCATAGCGCAATCCGTGAAAAAGGCGGTGCTTATGGTGGTGGCGCAAGCTATGACGGAAATGCATGTTCTTTCCGCTTCTATAGTTATCGCGATCCACGCTTAGCAGAGACTTTTCAGGACTTTGATGCAAGTATCCAATGGTTGCTTAACGCACCTCAACAACCGCATCAGCTGGAAGAAGCCATCTTGGGTTTAATTGCCAGTATGGACAAACCGGGGTCACCAGCAGGTGAAGCGATTACTGCCTGTTATGCCTACCTGCATCAACGTACGCCAGCATTCCGTAAACAGCTTCGGGAACGTTTGTTGCATGTCACTTTAGATGATTTGAAACGTGTCGCACAGACTTATCTGGTTGAACAGCAAGCTTCAAAAGCGGTGGTTGCGCCATTTGCCAAACGAGAAACTTTAGAACAACTCGGCTTTACAATTCAGCAAGTTCAATAAATAAAAACAATGAGGATAGAGGATGGCGCTTAATTCTATTAAGCGCTCAACTTTGCAGCTAGGCGTTTTGCTTGGCTGTGCAGTTGGGACGCAAGTTAATGCGGAAGATAAAACTGTAGCGAGTAGTCCGATGCCGGCAACGGCTGAGGCTTGCTCTGCGGTTGAAACCAATTCAGAACGCTTGGCCTGTTATGATGCGGTATTTAAAATACCGGCCGATAGTAAGCCTGATATTGTTTCTGAACGGCGTGCAGCCATAGAAATTGCGCCCGAACCCGACAACCTCAAAGCGAAAATTGAACAGACCGTTTCCAATATCTATGCTTCTGAAGGATCAAAGCTGACTCCGGCTTTATCCTTGCTGGATAGCCGTTGGGAATTGTCGCCAGAAAGTAAACTGGGTACCTGGAATATCCGTTCCTATCAGCCGATTTATCTGATGCCAGGATTCTGGACTTCCAAGAAAAACGAGTTTCCGCAAAGCGAAAACCCAAATAACACGGTTAAAGAAGACCAGAATTTGACCTCGATTGAAGGGAAATTCCAGTTATCTTTAAAAACCAAGGCGGTTGAAAATATTCTGGGTGATAACGGGGATCTCTGGCTGGGTTATACCCAGTCTTCACGCTGGCAGGTATATAACTCGGAAGAGTCCCGACCATTTCGTGAGACCAATTATGAGCCTGAAGCAAGCCTGATCTTCCGTACTAATTATGATCTGTTTGGTTTAAACTGGCGTATGCTGGGATTGACGCTTAATCACCAGTCTAATGGCCGTTCGGATCCATTATCTCGTAGCTGGAACCGGGTAATGCTGAATCTCGGTTTTGAAAAAGACAACTTCGCCATGATGCTGCGCCCTTGGTATCGTATTGAAGAAGACCGTGCTGATGACAATAATCCCGAGATTAAAAACTATATCGGGCGTGGGGATTTAACTGCATTTTATCGTCATAATGCCCACGATTTTTCCCTGATGTTGCGTCATACGCTAAAAGGTGGAGATGATAACCGTGGTGCGGTACAGTTTGACTGGTCATTTCCGATCAGTGGGCGTCTACGCGGCCAATTCCAGCTCTTTGATGGTTATGGTGAAAGTCTGATTGATTATAATCACCGTGCGACCTATGTGGGTCTGGGTGTGTCATTAATGAACTGGTACTAATCTGTTTCATGTAAAAAACCACGCTCAGGCGTGGTTTTTTTGCTTATGCGTATTCATTTAAATCTTAACCAATCTGAATTTCTGAAGGCGGATGTTTAAGACGGCTCTTTTTCGGTGTTGCAATTAAATAAGCAAGGGTCAAAGGTCCTAGACGACCCGCATACATCATTAGCATCAGAATGATTAAACTTGCTGGCTGCAATTCTCCAGTGACACCACGTGTTAATCCAACTGTACAGGCGGCAGAAACCGCCTCAAACAGCAAATCTAAAAAATCATGATCGGGTTCTAGAATGAGTAAACTCATAAAACCGGTCATGACCAGACCTGCAGTAATACACACAACCGCTAAGGCTTTAAAAGTAGTTTTCTCAGAAATAGAATGATTGAACAAGCGGATTTCATCTTCACGGCGTAGAAAACTGATTACGCTGATCACCACAATAATAAACGTACCAACTTTAATTCCACCCGCCGTACTTAAGGAGCCGCCACCAATAAACATTAAAAAAATGGTGACTAGACTTGAGGCATCGCTCATCTGGTCCATGGGCAGACTATAAAAACCTGAAGAGCGGGGAACTGTGGCATGGAACCAGGCGTTGAGTGCCTGATCACCTACGCTCATCAGCGCTAATGTTTGTGGATTAGAGGCTTCTAATAGCCAGAGTACAATAAAAGCACTCAGGTTCAGGCCCATAATCGTCGTTAGAATCAGCTTGCTATTCGGACTGAGCTTGCGCCAGCTTTTATTCTGTTTTACATCCATCAGAACCAGAAATCCGATCCCACCAATGATATACAGCATACTGATCGTAAAGGTCACGAAATACTGGCCGGAAAAGCTCATTAAACTATTGGGGAAAAGAGAAAACCCGCCATTATTAAACGCAGAAACACTATAGAAAGCCGCATAAAACAGTGCTTCACCAAAAGGATAATCTTCCAGCCACGCCATGGTTAAAATTAGGGTGCCAATGGCTTCGAAAAACAGGGAATATAGAAATACCGCTTTAATGGTAAAACTGACTTTCTTCAAACTGGTCTGGCCAATAGATTCCTGTGCCATCACTTGCTGTCTTAAACCAAGTTTAGGTGACAGGCTCATAAAAGCGAGTATGGCAAAGGTCATAAAGCCGAGGCCACCACATTGCAGCAGGAACATAATCACGACCTGCCCAAAGGGTGTATAAGCTTCACCAACATTAACCACAGATAGCCCGGTAATCGTTACTGCAGAAGTCGCTGTAAAAATCGCCTCTAACCAGCTGATTTCAGTTTGATGGGCAAAGGGCAGCATCAGTAATAAAGAGCCAATAAAAATCAGTCCGAGAAAACCTAAGGCCAGCAGACTCGGTGGACTGAGATTGACAATCCTGTTCTGGTTTAAATGTGAACTTTTCATATGGCCTTAAAATGCTTGGATAAACGGCGTAAAGGTTCCAGCAATCCTTCAACTACCAGAATGTCACCTTCCTTAAGTAATAGTCCAAGATCTACGATATGTTGTATTTCAGTGCCACGTTTATGCAAAAGAACTTTAATTTCGGGAACCTGACTCATTAACTGGTGTAAGGGAGTGTCATGATGATCGGCATGAATCTCGATCTTGACAATATAATGATCATCTTCAAGTGACATATAACGGCTAACCATCGGGTAGCTGAGTGATTGTGCCACACGAACGCCCATATCTTCTTCTGGGTGAATAATTTTTTCGACATTCAGATGAGTCAAAATCATATGGTGGGCTTTGGATTTGGCTTTGGCCCAAATTTTCTTTACACCCATATTTTTTAGATGCAGTACACACAGAATGCTGGCTTCAATATCTTCACCAATCGCGACTACGACTGCTTCACAGCGCTGGATATCCAGTTCATCCAGGACATGCTCATCGGTTGCATCGGCAATCACCGCATGGGTAAGCTGATCGGAAATATTTTCCACATATTTTTTGTCGAGATCGATTCCAATCACATCATGTTTCAGGCTGATCAGTTGAGTCGCCACTGTTGCACCGAAGCTGCCCAGCCCAATGACTGCAAATAATGCCATGCATATTTCCCTAAATCTTTTTTATTTCAAATCAGTTCATGTCTAAGTACGTATCTTAAAGATTTTTATAGTTTTCAGCTATCTGGCCTTACATAAATACTTCATACATTTTTTTAGCTGGACATAAAAAAACCGCCTCGAAAGGCGGTTTATATCAAACTGATTATTTCAAGAAACGCTGATAACCTAGGTTGTTGGTGATTTCTTCATATGGATAAGTAATGCTTTCCAATGTCTCAATCAAACCATCTGGATTTTGCTGTGCATCTTCTGCTTCTAGGCCGACCAGTACGCGACCTTCTGCAGCGCCGTGGTTACGGTAATGGAACAGGGTGATGTTATGCGTTGGGCCAAGACGTTCTAGGAACATTAGCAGGGCACCTGGACGTTCCGGGAATTCCACGCGGAACAGGCGTTCATTTTCAATATCGGCATGACCGCCAATCAGGTAACGGATATGTAGTTTTGCGACTTCGTCATCAGACAGATCATCAACATCGTAGTCGAATTTCAGGTTTTCATAGATTTCCTGACGTTCTTTTTCACCATTTTTCAGGCTGATACCGACAAAGACCTGAGCTGCAGAAGCATCACTTGAACGGTAGTTAAACTCTGTGATATTACGGCCTTGTAGTGCACGGCAGAATTTCAGGAATGAACCTTTTTCTTCTGGAATAGTTACGGCAAAGATAGCTTCTTTGCGTTCGCCGAGTTCTGTACGTTCGGCAATATAGCGCAGACGGTCGAAGTTCATGTTCGCACCGCAAACAATCGATACGATGTTTTTGCCTTTAATGCCGTGTTCTGCTACATATTTTTTGATACCGGCCAATGCCATTGCACCTGACGGTTCTACGATGCTACGGCATTCATCATAAGTATCTTTAATTGCTGCACAGACTTCATCGGTATTGACCAGCACGACTTCTGGTTCAACGATTGGGCCAGAGTTATCTGATTTTTGCAGGCGGATGACCTCAAAAGGTTTTTCACCAATTTGTGCCACTGCAGTACCATCGGCAAATAAACCGACAGATGGAAGAATCACACGTTCATTGGCTTCTAAGGCCGCTTTTAAGCACGCGGATTCATCATATTCCACAGGAATAACTTTGACATGCGGAGCCACATCTCCCAAGTACGCTGCAACACCGGCAATCAGGCCACCACCACCAACAGCAACGAAGACATATTCCACATCACGCCATTGACGCAGGATTTCATTGGCAATCGTACCTTGACCGGCCATCACTAGTTCATCGTCATAAGGTGGAATAAAGGTCATGCCATCTTCTTCGGCACGCTGAATGGCATATTTGTTGGCAACGTCAAATGAATCACCATGTAATACTACTTCACCCCCTAAACGTTTTACTGCTTGGACT
This sequence comes from Acinetobacter sp. YH12236, assembly GCF_013417645.1. NCBI lineage: Bacteria > Pseudomonadati > Pseudomonadota > Gammaproteobacteria > Moraxellales > Moraxellaceae > Acinetobacter > Acinetobacter sp. YH12236. The sequence goes on along the minus strand of NZ_VPDM01000020.1, from coordinate 21,619 downwards.
TTAATGTCGGGCGTGGTCTTTGGCATCACAATAATCGCGCGAATACCCAGCTTTTTCCCTGACAGTGCCACGCCTTGTGCATGGTTGCCTGCTGAAGCTGTGATAACGCCACGTTCGAGTTGTGATTTCGGTAATTGACTAATACGGTTATAGGCACCGCGTAGTTTAAATGAAAAGACCGGTTGTAAATCTTCACGTTTAAAGCGAATGTTATTATTTAAGCGTTCGCTAATTCGTGGCGCTGCTTCGAGTGGGGTTTCGATTGCAACATCGTAGACCGTTGCTTGTAAAATTTGTCGAACCAAACGAGACAGCATGTTAATTTTCCATCTAACAGTTTAAAATAAGACTCTATTGTAACAAACCACACGGCTTTGCGGTTTAAAATTACTGCAAAAGTCCAAATTAGTTGAGTGATGTCATGAGTCTATATGCAACCCAAGATGAGAAAAAACAAGCTGCAGCCAAAGCGGCTTTAAAACACTTACCAAAAGGGGGCATTTTAGGCGTAGGTACAGGTAGTACCGTTAACTTTTTAATTGACCTTTTACCAGAACTGCAATTGGAAGCTGCTGTTGCAAGTTCTGAAGCGACTGCACAGCGTCTGAAAAAATTAGGCATTGAAGTGGTTGATATGAATAGCGTGGGCGGTTTAGATGCCTATGTCGATGGTGCTGATGAAATTGACCGTCATATGCACATGATCAAAGGTGGTGGTGCTGCGCTTACACGTGAAAAAATCGTGGCGTCGATTGCGAAAAAATTCGTATGTATCGTCGATGATTCGAAATGGGTAGAGCAGTTGGGTCGTGATTTCCCATTACCTGTTGAAGTGATTCCAATGGCACGTTCAGCAGTCGCACGTAAGTTGGTGGCATTAGGTGGTGATCCTGCTTACCGTGAAGGTGTCGTGACTGATAATGGAAATGTTATTTTGGATGTGCATAACCTGAATATTCTGAATGCGCTTGAGCTGGAAAAAACGATTAATGACATTCCAGGCGTCGTATGTAACGGTATTTTCGCGATCAATAAAGCGGATATTGCGATTGTTGCGACCAATAATGGTATTGAAGAGCGTACAGCGATTTAAGAAATCCTCCCTGACCCTCCTTTTTCAAAGGAGGGAAAAGTCTTTAATTTGATAAAGCTCCTCGAAACTTCTATAAGTTTGAACTTCCCCCTTTATTAAAGGGGGATCGAGGGGGATTAGTAAAATAACGATTAAATATAAAAAATGACCCTAAACGACCTGCCCGAAATCCAAATCACCCGAAATGTTCGCTCAACACGTCTCAGACTGCGTGTAGAGGGTGATCAAATCCGTTTAACTGCACCGATATTTTGTAGCAAAAAACAGATTCAAAATTTTATTGACCAAGCGGAAAGCTGGCTACTCAAAACCTGGAAATTGCAGCAGGAAAAAAATCAAAGTATTGATAGATCTTTACCAGCAGAATTGCAGCTTTTTAATCAGACTTCACCCATTCAGATTGTTTATCAAAGTCAGAAGCAGAACTTCCTTTTTGATGCTGAAATATTACAGTTGTCGATTAGTGATCGAAATCCTGAAGGATATTTAAAAGCTTTTATTATTTCTTATGCCAAAGAGCAGCTGCCTGTTTATCTGAACAAAGTAAGTCAAGAAACAAGATTATCATTTAACATTTGTAATGTTCGCCAGCCGAAAACACGATGGGGCAGTTGTTCGGCCAAACATGACATTATGCTAAATAGCGGCATCATTTTATTTTCTGAAAAAATCGTGCGTTATTTATGTGTGCATGAACTGGCCCATACCCGGCATTTTGACCATAGTCCTCGTTTTTGGGCGGAAGTGGCCAAGCATGACCCAAATTATTTAATTCACCGTAAAATTCTGAAAAATACTGTCATGCCATATTGGTGGGCAGCTTAAGAATATCTTTAAAGGAACGAGGATAGTATTTATTTACTTCCAAATAGCCTAAGCAATAGGTATCATCCTCTCAAATTTTTTAAAAACACTCAAAATAAAAGGGTAAATAAAAAACCATCAATCCCTAGTGAAACAGTTTAGAAAACCTCAAGTTCCTGTCATACTACAGCCCATAAAGGAAACATCTAGTTTGAGGTAATCATCGTGATTTCAGTGGGTATTGTGGGTGGTACAGGTTATACAGGCGTTGAACTTTTACGTCTATTACTGCGACATCCGAATGTAGAGGTTAAAGCACTGACATCACGTACTGAAGCAGGCCGCCGTGTCGATGACATGTTCCCGAGTCTGCGTGGACATACGGATCTTCAGTTTTCTGACCTCAGCCTTGATCTTTTAAAAGCATGTGATGTGGTATTTTTCGCGACACCACATGGGGTTGCCATGAAACATGCTGAAGAACTTGTCGCAGCCAATACCAAGGTAATTGACCTTGCAGCTGATTTCCGTTTGCAAAATCTGGCACAGTTCGAAAAATGGTATGGCATGGAACATGCTTGCCCAGAAGTGTTAAAAGATTCTGTTTATGGTCTGTCTGAACTTAACCGTGACCAGATCAAACAGGCGAGTGTGATTGGTAATCCGGGCTGTTATCCAACGACGGTTCAGCTTGGTCTGGCACCAGTATTAAAATCAAGTGAGGCCTTGGTAAAACCAGAAAGTATTATTATCGATGCAAAATCAGGTGTATCAGGTGCAGGTCGTAAAGCCAGCCTGGGCATGATCTATTCTGAAAATGCTGATAACTTTAAGGCTTATGGCGTTGCGGGCCACCGTCACCATCCTGAAATCGTAGAAGCACTAGAAAATATTTCAGGTCAAAAAGGCGTGTTTGACCATATCCTGTTTGTGCCACATCTGGTGCCGATGATTCGTGGGATGTTATCAACGATTTATATCGATTTAACTGAAGCAGGTCAGGCAGCTGACTTGCAGTCACTGTACGAGCAGTTCTATGCCAATGAACAGTTTGTTGATGTGATGCCAGCAGGCAGTTCGCCAGAAACCCGTTCGGTACGCGGTGCCAACCAGTTGCGTATCGCACTGTATAAGCCACAACCAGCCAAACTGGTGATTCTGGTGACTCAGGACAATCTGGTCAAAGGTGCAGCTGGTCAGGCAGTACAGAACATGAACCTGATGTTCGGCTTTGCAGAAAATGCAGGCTTGAATAATATTGGTTTATTACCATAAAAAACGTATTAGAACTTCACACACATTTAGATTTGGATTTAAATGTGTGTCTTGAACAAAGTATACAGAGATCAAAATGCCGAATAATGAGTCAAACATGACGATCCAGGAACCCTCTACAAAGAAACCATTGATGAAAGGCAATACACCTTTGGTAATCGGTGCTGCTGTGTTGATTCTGGGTAGTGGCTTGCTGGGCTATACGGTCGGGCATCGGCAAGGTTTGACTGCGGTGGGCTTTGAGGCGGATGCAGAACAATTGGTTGAAGTAGTACAAAAACAGAAAACCAGTCTGGAAACACTGAATAAATCTCTGAATACAGCGGTACAGGAACGTGATCTGGCCGTTAGCAATGCTAATGATCTTTATCTGGCTGCAAATAAGGCGCGTGATGCTCAAGAGCAGGCTGAAAGCGTTGGTACGATCTATCGTGAGATTTTGCGTCAACGCGGTGGTCTGGCGCTGACAGTTCAACATCTGGGGATTAAAGCCTTGCCTGATAATGCCTTCGAATACCAGATTGATCTGATTCAGGTCAGCCCGGGCAAAAATCGCGCCTCTGGTACAGTGGAGCTACGTTTGATTAAGGGTACTGAAATTCTGGTCGTGCCGCTTGAAGATAAAAACTTTAATTTCGACAATTATGAACGTTTGACTGGTCGCTGGACCATGCCTAAAGGCTTCAAACCAGAATTTATTGAAGTGCGTCTCTCAGGGGCTAAGCCTGTGATTCGCCGTTTTAGCTGGGATCAGGGGAAAGCTGTTGAAAGCCAGTCAACAGTCCTGTCAGAGATTCCAAAAACTGAAGCAAATGCAAATTAAGTGTGAAATAGAAATCGTATGCCAAGCAATAAACGTCCAAAATGTTTAAGTGAGATCAAAAATTCTTTTTACGAGTCCGGCATGGTTGATTGGCATATTAGCCCGCGTTTAACAGACGAGCCTTTTCACGATGATGAGGCTGATCTTGCAGTCCAGACTGCACCTCCTGAACTGAAGCGCCCACCGATGTATGCAGTGGTGTTATTGAATGACGACTATACTCCAATGGAGTTTGTAATTGAAATTTTACAACAATACTTTGCAATGAATCTTGACCAAGCTACACAAGTGATGCTAACTGTACATTATGAAGGAAAAGGTGTAGCTGGGGTCTATCCTCGAGACATTGCGGAAACCAAAGCGAACCAAGTCAATAATTACGCTCGATCTCAAGGTCATCCTTTACTTTGCCAGATTGAGCCGAAAGATTAAGGGGGTTGCATGCTCAGTCGTCAATTAGAAGTATCACTACGTTTGGCTGTCAGCATGGCTCGTCAAAAGAGACATGAGTTCCTGACCGTAGAACATTTATTATTAGCTTTACTCGACAATGATTCTGCCGTGAATGCCTTAAAAGCATGTGGTGCAGATATTATCGTTTTGCGTAAAGAATTAGAAGAGTACGTAGAACAACATACCCCTAAACTCGGTGAAAATAGTGATCAGGCACCTCATCCTACAGAAAGTTTTGACCGGATTTTGCAACGTGCAATTTTCCATGTTCAATCCAGTGGCGGTGATCGTACTGTAGAAGGCGCCGATATTCTGGTTGCGATGTATTCTGAGCGTGATTCTTTTGCGGTTTATCTGCTTAAACGTCATCAGATTAACCGTCTGACTTTAACCCAGTATCTTTCTCATGGTACACGTAAAGACGAAGTGCAGTCTGAAGAAGAAATTGAAGAGTTAGATGGTGAATCGGCTTCTTCCAATAATTCTGGCCCACTAGAGCTGTATACGACCAATTTGAATCTGGAAGCTCAACGCGGCAAGACAGATCCATTGATTGGCCGTGAGAAAGAAATTGAGCGGGCAGCACAAATTCTTTGCCGCCGTCGCAAAAACAACCCATTGCTAGTCGGTGATCCAGGTGTAGGTAAAACGTCGATTGCTGAAGGTCTGGCTTGGTTAATTGTGAATGGCAAGGCACCTAAGCCACTGGAAAATGCTGAAATCTATAGCCTAGACATCGGAGCACTGGTGGCGGGAACTAAATACCGTGGTGATTTCGAAAAGCGTTTAAAACAACTATTAAATGCCTTGAAGAAAAAACCGGATGCAGTACTGTTCATTGATGAAATTCATATGATCATCGGTGCAGGTTCAAGCATGGGCAGCACCATGGATGCATCGAATCTGATTAAGCCTGCATTGGCAAATGGTACCTTGCGTTGCATCGGTTCAACCACATTCCAGGAATACCGTCAGGTTTTCGAAAAAGATCATGCCTTATCACGCCGTTTCCAGAAAATTGATGTGAATGAGCCTTCGATTACAGAAACAATTGATATCTTGCGTGGCCTGAAATCTAAATTTGAAGATTTCCACCATGTGCAGTATGACGATCAGGCACTGGTTTCTGCGGTTGAACTGTCAGCGAAATTTATTAATGACCGTTTCTTGCCAGATAAAGCGATTGACGTGATTGATGAGGCCGGTGCACAACGCCGTTTGAAAGCTGAGCAAGATGACAGCATGATTACAGTTGAAAACATCGAAGACATTGTGTCCAAGATTGCCCGTATTCCACCGAAAACGGTTTCTAAAGATGACAAGTCTGTACTGGAGAACCTTGAGCGTGATCTGAAACGTGTAGTCTTCGGCCAGGATGAAGCAATTGAAGCTTTGGCTTCTGCGATCAAACTGTCACGTGCGGGTCTGAAATCGCCTGATAAGCCAGTGGGTAGCTTTGTATTCGCAGGTCCAACGGGTGTAGGTAAAACTGAAGTCACCAAGCAATTGGCGAAAATTCTGGGTGTAGAGCTGGTACGTTTTGACATGTCCGAATACATGGAACGTCACGCAGTCTCTCGTCTGATCGGTGCGCCTCCAGGTTATGTCGGTTTTGACCAAGGCGGTTTACTGACCGATGCGATTCACAAAAATCCGCATTGTGTATTACTTCTAGATGAGATCGAAAAAGCGCATCCGGATGTATTTAATCTGTTATTACAAATCATGGATCATGGTTCATTAACGGATAATAATGGTCGCAAATCCGATTTCCGTAATGTGGTGCTGGTTCTAACGACTAATATTGGTGCGGAAAGTATTTCCCGTGTCAGCATTGGTTTCATGGAACAGGATAACAGTAATGACAACCAGGAAGCGATGAAGAAAGCGTTCTCGCCAGAATTCCGTAACCGTCTGGACGGCGTGATTCAATTCAAGGCATTGCCGAATACCATTATTGAAAATGTCGTGGATAAATTCCTGACTGAACTTCAGGCACAACTGGATGAGAAGAAAGTGGTGCTGGAGGTGGATCAAAGCGCACGCGAATGGATGGCTGAAAATGGCTATGACCGTTTGATGGGTGCTCGACCAATGCAGCGTCTGATTCAGGAACATCTGAAAAAACCACTGGCTGAAATGATCCTGTTTGGTGAACTGGCTGAAAATGGTGGTAACGTTTCAGTTTCTGTGAAGAAAGAAAATGGTAAATCTGTCGGTCTGAAACTTGAAGTCTTCGAAGATCAGACTGCTGAACCAGCTTAATCATTGAATAGATCATCATCAGACCCGTGTTCGCACGGGTTTTGTTGTTTTATTTGCCCTTAATTTATGTGCTCTTGGTTTAAAGAGTTTCTGATTTAGCGAAATATATGGATATCCAGATTAGCAAGCTTTTAACCACGTTTTTTCTGTTTTTATTAACGGCATTGATGGAAATTTTGGGCTGTTATTTTCCCTACCTGATTCTAAATCAGGCGAAGAGCAAGTGGTTATGGGTTCCGACGGCATTAGCCTTAGCTGCGTTCGTCTGGCTTTTGACTTTGCATCCGGCGGCTTCTGGACGTATTTATGCTGCCTATGGGGGCATCTATATTTTCTCAGCATTGATGTGGCTGAGATTCGTTGATCAGGTCAGCCTTTCACGTTGGGACCTGCTTGGGGGAATCGTGGTCATTCTAGGTGCATTAATTATTATTTTACAGCCGCAAGGTTTGATCCGTTGACCGTCTGTTTATATTTACCAAAATAGAATTTCAAAATATAAAAGGCAGCTAAAGCTGCCTTTATTGATTCTAGACAAGATTATTTTACATTACAGTCTTTCTGGGAGAGGTCAACATTATAAGTGTGTGTTTGGGAGCTGAGACTAAGTTCGATTTTATAAGGATTGACGATCTGATAGCGATGTTCAAAAAAGATCTGGCAGTTATTTAGAAGATTATTACGAATCACTTTAAGAACTTCTTTACGGCCTAAGTCTTTCTCAAACTGGCTAAAGTCGGGTGTGGTGATCATGCCTTTAAGCGTGGTTTTATTGGCTGTAAGTTGTAACTGCTCTATGATTGTATTCTGATCGATCTGTAGCGGTAAAGTCTTGGAATCTTCCGCACTTAGCACGGTAAGCAGCTCGTTCAGCTCAGCTTTTTTCTCAATTTTAAACTTGCTGTCCAGAATGCCTTTTCCTTGGAGATACTGGTCGAATTCAGAAGCATACACCGGTAAAGCAGCACTACTAAAACCTGCCAGGAGTGCCAAAGTCCAATATTTTTTTTGCATTGTATCGCATCACTTTTTATGTCATTTCAATTCTGATTATAAGAGCTGAAACAAAAAAAGCACCAGAGATTGGTGCTTAATTTGTGAAGATTTTTTGAAGGAATCAGTCTTTTTTCAGGTTTTCATTCAACAGGAATTCAACCAGTGCTTTTTGTGCATGAAGGCGGTTTTCTGCTTCATCCCAAACCACAGCATTTTTGTGGTCCAGCATGTTTTCAGAAATTTCTTCACCACGATGCGCAGGTAAGCAATGCATGAACAGGCAGTCTGGGTGTGCAAGATCCATTAGGCGTTCATTCACCTGATAATCTGCAAAAGCTTTTTCACGGATTTTCTGTTCTTCTTCCTGGCCCATACTTGCCCAAACGTCAGTGACGATCAGGTCGGCATTGACTGCTGCATCTTCAGCAGTATCGACCAGTTCTACACAGTGTGCGAATTCAGACAGGAACTGTTCTTGAGGCTCATAGCCTTTCGGTGCTGCAACTTTTAGCTTGAAGCCCCACATGTGCGCTGCTTCGATATAAGAGTTACACATATTATTGCCATCGCCGATCCATGCCACAGTTTTACCTTCGATCGAACCACGGTGTTCCAGGTAAGTCTGCATATCAGCCAGTAACTGGCAAGGGTGGTGGTCATCCGTCAGCGCATTGATCACAGGCACTTTTGAATAAGAAGCAAAGCGTTCAACGATGTCATGACCGAAAGTACGGATCATTACAATATCCAGCATGCTGGAAATCACACGTGCAGAATCTTCAATTGGCTCACCGCGGCCCAACTGGGTATCACGTGAAGACAGGAAGATGGCACTACCACCGAATTGGCTCATGCCTGCTTCAAACGAAACACGCGTACGGGTACTCGATTTTTCAAAAATCATGCCCATGACTTTACCAACAAAGGGTTGGAACACTTCATTATTGTGCTGTTTGCGCTTAAGCTCGATTGCGCGCTGTAAAATCTGGTTCAGTTCTAAAGTTGATAAATCGCGTAAGGTGAGAAAGTGACGGAGAGCCATTCGTTACTCCACAATAATTGCCGAAAACTCGATCAACAATCAGTTGTTGGTTAGTTTAAGAAAAAATACGGAATCGGCTAATATACTATATGAACAGGAAATTGCAAAAAAACTAGACTTTTTGATGACCGTCTAAAAAGCGATCCACACAATAACTGATGTATTTGTCGATTTCCTGATCATCTTCCTGTACCGGAATTCCCATCAGAATCCGCCATTCCAGATTACGCAAGATGCCAAAATATAACTGGGCCGAATATTGCGGATTCTCGCAATGCAATAAACCTTGCGCATCTGCTTGTTCTAAAGCCGTGGCAATCGCACTTTGTACATGTACTGGGCCTCGTTCATGAATATGCTGCGCGAGTTCCGGATTACGCTGACTCTGTTCCAGCACCAGACGCATAAAGGCTGAATTTTCCGGTTGCATGATCTGATGATAAAAATTAAGCAGCGTATGTACCAGATAACTACGAAAATCCAGAGCCATCAGCTCGATCGGAATACTGATATCTTCAAAAAACTTGATACGACGATAATCGCAAATGGCCTTAAACAAGCCTTCTTTGTTGCCAAAGTACTTGTAAATAGAAGCCTTGGAACCGCCTGCATGCTGGACAATATCATCTAGAGAAACTGCATCATAACCATGTTCCAGAAACAGTTCGGTCGCAGAGATCAGCAGCGCAACGCAGCGCTCATGACCACGTTTGGTTTGTGGCAGATCTTTGGCGAGTGGTTCCAGATGAACAAGGTTTTGCATAGAGGATGGTATATCAACAGGTTATATAAACTTGGTAGTTCATCATAACAAATATATCCGCAGATTTCACAATCGGACCGGATGAAGGCGGAATTTATTCAGTGAATCAAGTAAAACTTAAAAGTTTGACTAAAGTTTTAGAGTTTTTATTCTATTGGCTTATAGCATCATGGTTTCAAATCGGTATACTCAAATCTCAATAATTATAGCCAAGACTGTGGAAGGGAAGATGACAGAACAAATGTCTGCAGGTTTAAAGTTTAGACAAGCGCTTGAAGTCGAAAAACCATTACAAATTATGGGCACAGTGAATGCCTATGCTGCCATGATGGCCAAACAGGTCGGCTATAAAGCCATTTATCTCTCTGGTGCCGGTGTTGCCAACTATTCTTATGGTCTACCTGATCTAGGCATGACCAGCCTAGATAATGTTCTGGAAGATGTGCGTCGCATTACTGAACGTGTGGATACACCCTTGCTGGTTGATATCGATACAGGCTGGGGCGGTGCATTTAATATCGCACGTAGCATCAAGCAGATGATTGCTGCTGGCGCTGCAGCTGTGCATATCGAAGACCAAGTTGCACAAAAGCGTTGTGGTCATCGTCCGAATAAGGAAATTGTGACCCAACAGGAAATGGTTGACCGGATTAAGGCAGCTGTCGATGCCAAAACCGATTCAAACTTTGTGGTGATGGCACGTACCGATGCATTACAGAAAGAAGGTCTGCAGGCAGTGATTGACCGTGCTTGTGCCTGTGTCGAAGCAGGTGCAGATGCCATTTTTGCTGAGGCAATGACGGATATTACGATGTATCGCACCGTATGTGATGCAGTTGGTGTCCCAGTATTGGCCAATATTACCGAATTTGGTGATACCCCATATTACACCACTGAAGAACTGGCTGAGCAGGGTATTCGCATGGTACTTTACCCGCTATCAGCCACCCGTGCGATGCAAAAAGCGGCACTGGAAGTCATGCGCTCAGTGCGTGAAAATGGTACACAGGTGCATGTTCTGGATAAAATGCAACTGCGTAAAGAATTATACGAATTTTTAGATTATCACAGCTTTGAAAACACATTAGATAAACTGTTCAACCAGGAGAATTAAAACAATGGCTGAAGGAAAAGTACTCACTGGCGCAGGATTGCGCGGACAAGTCGCAGGAAAAACTGCGCTTTCAACAGTAGGCAAAAGTGGTGCAGGCCTGACCTATCGCGGCTATGACGTACAGGATCTGGCAGAAAACTGTCAGTTTGAAGAAGTCGCTTACCTGATTTTCTTTGGTGAATTACCAACTTCAGAACAGTTGGCAGCCTATAAAGCAAAACTGAAATCTTTGCGTGTACTGCCGCAAGCATTAAAAGAAGTACTTGAGCGCATTCCAGCGGACTCACATCCAATGGATGTGATGCGTACTGGCGTATCGATGCTGGGCAACCTTGAAACTGAACAGTCTTTTGATCAGCAACAGGATGTTGCAGACCGTATTCTGGCGACGCTACCAGCAATTATCTGCTATTGGTATCGCTATAGCCATGACGGCGTACGCATTGATGAAAATACCGATGATGATTCAATCGGTGCTCAGTTCCTTCATTTGCTACATGGCAAGAAGCCAAATCAGCTGCATGAACAGGTGATGAATGTATCCCTGATTCTGTATGCAGAGCATGAATTTAATGCTTCAACCTTCACAGCGCGTGTTTGTGCATCAACTTTGTCTGACCTGCATTCATGTATTACCGGCGCAATTGGTTCACTACGGGGTCCATTACACGGCGGTGCCAACGAAGCGGCAATGGACATGATTGAAAACTGGAAATCTCCAGAAGAAGCCGAGCGCGAAATGCTGGGCATGCTGGAGCGTAAAGAAAAAATCATGGGCTTTGGTCATGCGATCTATAAAGACAATGATCCGCGTAATGGCATTATCAAGCAGTGGTCTGAAAAACTGGCAAAAGATGTGGGTGATACTGTGCTCTATCCAGTATCAGTACGTTGTGAAGAAGTGATGTGGCGCGAGAAAAAACTGTTCTGTAACGCAGACTTTTTCCATGCTTCTGCTTATCACTTTATGGGTATTCCAACCAAACTGTTTACGCCAATCTTTGTGATGTCACGCGTCACAGGTTGGGCGGCGCATGTGATGGAACAACGTGCAGATAACCGGATTATCCGTCCGAGCGCGGATTATACCGGTCCAGAATTACGTAAAGTGGTTCCAATTGCTGAACGCACTTCTGCTGCGTAAGCCAGAGATATTCTAAATATAAAAAATAAGGTCTCCACGAGACCTTATTTTTTTTCTGATTATTTATTGACGTTGGTTTAACGACTTAATAATGCTGGATCTTCAATATGATAACCGGTTTCGAATGGGAGGCCTAAGTATTTTACCGTCACCAGTATTTTATTCTGTTTCGGTACTTTATAAGTCTGGTTTAATCTTAAATCTGCTTTATAGCTGACTGCTTGTTGAACAGGACTTTTATACTGGCCAGATTGCACTCGATATTGATAAGTCCATTTTGGGACTTTCTGTTTAGGGTCATGCCATGCAGGGGCGGTACCTTTGCTGGTCTTTAATAGCTTAAGCTGGATGGCTTGCTTTCTCAGTGGTACCAGCGGAATTAGTCGCTTTTTAATTTTGGCAATTTCCTGGTTAAACTTACGGCTGTCCTGATCGTAGTCAATCTGCTTGGTTTTTGGATTGATATACAGGGAGTTCACCTGAATTAACTGATTCGGAGTTTTGGATTTAAAATTATAATAATACAGTTGAGGTAGGCGTCCGCGACCATCGAGATAATGCCGCAACAGATAAAGTTTCTGGTCTTTGACTTCATAACCCAAAACTTCAATATTCTGTGGGCCACCAACAGTGGCGAAAGCGGATACAGGAATACCAAGGGCGAGCAAAAGGGCTGCAATTCTTATTTTCATCACTGATCAGGCCTCATTAAAAAAAACGTGCTTTTATAGAAATAATTTAACTATAAATACATTTAACTATAAATACAGTAGAAATAATGAAGTTTGATCAGCACTCAATATAAACAGTTTTAGCTTTAGGTGTTGAGTAGATTAATCATGTCATGTGCGATGACGGCTGCCAGTTTATTGAGACGTTCCTGTGGAGTACCTTTAATATAATACTGGAACTGGTGAGTCTGAAGACCATCATAAACAGCGGCAAAGAAAGTACCTTCCGGCTTATCTGGGGTCGCGCTACCGCCTGGTTTAAGCAAGCCTGTACAAGCAATAATCCAGTCAGCTTCCTGAAACATTTTTTTGCCTGCCTCAGCCAGAGCAACCGTTACAGGCATGGATTCAGCTGAATGGGTACTAATCAGATTCGGAGAAATTCCCAAGACATTAATCTTCACAGACGGATCGTAGCACACTAGACCACCCAGCAAGATTTCAGCACCTTCATTTTTGCAAATTGAAAACTGACTGGTTAAATAGCCAGAACTTGCACTTTCAATAAAAGCAATCTTGATGTTTCTTTGTTCCAGCAGGCCACAACATGTTTTAATCATAATGTCTATTTTGTCTTAGAAGGTAATCTTTATTCCAATGTAGTCCCATTTTGCTTTTGTATCAACTGTAAGATTATTTCTTTATTATGATGAAAGGTAAAATATTTTTGTAATTTTAGTATTCCAAACGTAAGTTTGGCAGTTATTGAATTGATTGCTTAATGCTTGGACAATATTTGAAATTAATGGTTTTAACTTGCTCTAATCAGTGGTAAAAATAAAAATAAAGCGCGTAAGGAAAGTAGGTTGTAAGAATGAAAACCACAGTAAAGTATTCCGTATTAAAAAGTTTAGATTATCAACTGGGTACTCCTTTATTTCAGGAAGAAATTGAGGCAGATGGTCAATATTTTGATCAGATCCCAAGCATCATTCACTACCAGAATTTAAAGTTTAAAGTTAAAAGCAAAGAATTAAAGCGTTTATATCTAGCCGAAGAGCAAGAAGAAAGCCAAACCATTATTGTAAAAGTGGTCGCAATCTAAAAATAACTTATTAAAAATAAGCCTCTTAAAATAAGAGGCTTATTTATTGGATAAAGGTTGTTAAAATAAAATTATTATTAGATTTTATAAAAAAATCTAATAATAATTTTAAAAATATAAAGTCAAGGTAAATTGGCAACTGAAAAGGCCTTATTTGTGATTCTATGTAATATATTCTGCTATTTAAAAATGGTTTTTTTCGTTTTTATATTTAATGATCTAATTTTTAGAAAATTAGGTTAAACATGTATAAGAAATTATAATTTTAAATAATCAATAAAATTCAATATTTTATAAATATAATCATATTTTATAATATTTTATATAAGTAGCAAAATGTATTTCTAAATTTTATTTTAAATTTAAGTTTATATACAATTTTTTGATTAAGTTATGACTTTAATTGAAAAATAAAATTTATAAAAGATAGAAAGCTTTCAATATGTGTTCATTCTATTATTAAAAGTAATTTATGTTTCTTATAAATCCAGACTTCAATTACTTAACTTACCTTTTTTTACATTGAATTAATATGTAACAGGTAATAACTTGGCGAATTTTTAAAAATAGGTAGAGTAAATATTAAGTCGAAACCTAATCATCGGCGATTTAAAGCAAATAGTAAGGAGTTACATCATGGCTAATAATCAACAGCAAAATCAGCAAGACCAACAGAACCAACAACAACAGCAACAGCAAGACCAACAACGTCAGCAAAACCAGAATCAAAATCAGCAACAGCCGAACCAGCAGCAACAACAGCCGCAGGGACAGCAAAACCAACAGCGTCAGCAGGGCCAACAGGACCAGCAACGCAATCAGCAACAACAGCAACAGCCACAACAAGATAACCAGCAGCAAAATTTGCGTAATCAATAAGATTAGTCAAAGCTGCAGCGTTCATATCTAAGCTGTGTAATCTCTACAAAAAACCGCCTTCTTTAAGGCGGTTTTTTTATTGTTCAGAATAAATCAGCATTGAATATTGGATTTTACTTTATAAAAGTCGAGCGCATTTTTCAGATCTTTCAGTAATTCCTGCTCCTCATATTCTTGTGGCATTAGTTTTATTAGGGCCGGCATATAATGAGTTTTATATTCTTTAGGATAATCCTCACATAAAATATGTGTTCTTTCCTCAAGGCTAATAGTAGAAGAATCTAATTTATCTAAATAAGCACTCAATCGGGCATCTGATTGTTCAAACTGAGCTTTCACTGCTGGATCAGGTTCAGCTGATACATCTGCCTGTTGTTTCTGGCAGCCTGTGATCGCCAATGCCAATAGGGTAATTATGAATAGTGATATTTTCATGGCAACAATATATTGTTATCAGTCGTTGGAAAAATTATAAAGAGAAATGAGTGAAAGAGCACCTGCCTTTAAACTCATTGACAGCTGAGAAAATAAAAAATGAAAAGGACTTTGATAAAATAAGTAAAATATCTACCAATATGTATAAGTTGCATATCTGCTTTTATGACTCACTTGATTGAATGAAAACTGAATGAATCAAAGTTTTTTGTATTTAATTGCATCTAAGTTGATGAAAAATAGCCAATAAAATATAAAACATAACCTATATTCAACATTTAGTAAAAAAGCCTCTATATTTCATATACATATTAGATGCATGACAAGTGGTACTTTATCACCACTACAACAACTCAGATAAAATAATTTAAAATCAGCAAGTTAAAAAGCCCTGCTTAATCCAGACAGTTAAGCAGGGCTCATTTTTTAGATCATAAATATGCCAAAAACTAATGATTCTTCGACATTTATCCTTCACATAAGTTTTCATATACAACATAAAACCTGAAAATACGTTCAAGTGTGAAACATGAATAGATGTTATTTATATATCTCTTTTCATGAAAAGACAGGGTAGAGCTATGATGAGATGTATCTGTGCATTTGGTATGGGTGTCATGGTAGGATGTTGCTTTAAATCTTGCAAAGAAAAAATGTGTCGGATGATGAGCAAGGATCACGGTACCAAAGACCAAGCGCCAAAACATGAAGAGAGTGTACAAATTTAGAGACTATAGCTTGCCTGTGCAATCGCAGTACAGGTGAGTGATTCAATCGTTTCAAGGTAAATAAATCGTGGAGCTGTAAGCCATTATCTTTAAAGCAACTAAGCTCGATCCATGATCGAGCTGTTCACAGTCAGGAGAAACACATGTTCCAATTTATATGTTGTTTATTTGGTCTTCATGGTGCGACTGAAATTGATTACACAGTCGATGATTTCGAAGTCAAAAAGTGTCGTGATTGCTTGAAAGATTTAAATTAACTCTCTAGGCCTTCGTGGTGTAGATGGACGTTGAACCCCCGTTTGATATAGATCGACGGGGTTTTCATTTTTTTATCATTGCTATTTGAACATAGAACCAACATATCAGCGCTATATTTTTATAAATTATTGATAGTTAATTAATAAATATTATTAAAATAAGAATTTATCTATTTTCATTTTTTAAGTTAAGCATATAAATACTTACCCTACCTAAATTCATGCTTTAAGTGTTATTGCAATATGCGATATTTAGGTTATACTCTAAGTATAGCAAAATGCGATAAATAATTATGCATGTGATCACTCACGCTCGGATTCTGGAAGCAATACAAAAGTGGCCACACGCTGAAACTGCATTGGATGGTTGGTATCGAATTATCAAGGCCAATGATCCTAAGGATTTTGCCGACATGAAGCGATTATTTCCCGCAGTCGATAAAGTCGGGAAATTTCATGTCTTTGATATTGGTGGCAACAAGATCAGGTTGATTGCAGTTGTAATCTACCAGGCAAAACGTGTCTATATTCGCCATGTCTTATCCCATCAGGAATATGACAAAGGTCATTGGAAGGAGGCTTAATATGAATGCAATGATTAAACAGGCCGTTGATCACTGGCGTTATGTTGCACCATTGCTCAGCAAGCCAGAAACTGAAGAAGACTTTAATACCCTTACTGAAGCTTTAGATGAACTTCTGGATATTGTAGGTGATGATGAGTCGCATCCCTTAATGGGACTGATTCTTCAACTGGGTGATTTAGTCTCAGCTTATGAACATGAACATTTGCCGATGCCAGAAGGCGATGGTCGTACTGCACTCGCTTTCCTGATGGAACAGCATGGCCTCAGCCAATCAGACCTATCTGATATAGCTACCCAGTCGGTCATTTCTGAAATCCTGAATGGTAAACGTCAGCTCAATATCCGCCATATTAAAGCTTTGTCTGAACGTTTTAACGTTTCTGCAGATACTTTCTTTTAAGTAATAAGAAACCAAATTTTAAATTGATCTATGAGCTGTGCTTTCTGGAAGCAGGTTGCACAGCCAGACAGATTTTGATTAGAACAAGAAGTCTATATAAGCTCTGATTAGAAGAATATATGTTTATTAAAATGTATGGAAAACATAAATATTATTGATGTTTAACCTTATATGTCCTAATAATTTTCTAAGCATCTAGAGGAAAGGGAATATATATGACAACTCATGCAGAACACCAAACAGAGCAAGAAGATAATCCGCAAAAAGAATCTAATGATGATAAAGGCAATCAAGCAACCTATAAGGGTGTAAAGCCTGAGAAAAAGCCTAATGCCGAGCCTGAGCATCCGCTGAGGGAGCAAAAGTAAGATATTGATATCAGAAAGCCCTAATTGAATTTAGGGCTTTTCAGTTGGTCCACAAACCTTGCTCTTTAGGCCTTGCTATAAATTCATCTTTCATTTCAAAGAAAAAATTATGAGCTTGTTCATGGTCGCAGTTGAGCCAGTCGTGTCGTAATTCTTCAGGAATCACAATAATCGAACGTTTTTCATCATTCGGCTTGTGAAACCGTTTCATAAATGGGTGCTGATCCGAATTTATGGTAAGCATCGAAAAGGATCTGATTTTCTCACCTTCAATCAATGCATCCTCATAAATTGCTGCAACCGTGAAAGGATGACCATCTTCACGTGAAATACCAAACCAGTGTGGTTTATCGTCTATATATTTAGGCTCAAAGAATGTATCGACTGGGACTAAAGTAAACTGGTTATTTTTCCAGGCATGTCGAAAACTTGGTTTGGATGCCACTGTTTCACTCCGGGCATTGTAGGTATGTCTGCCATATTTCAACTCTTTTGCCCAAGATGGAACTAGTCCGAAACGTGCAATATCCAGCTCAAACTTGTCCGCACCACGCATAATGATTGGGGCGGGTGCTAATGGATAAACATGTATTTTTATTCCGAGTTCCAGTTGTTCTTCATGAATATCTAGTAAGGAAAGACGTTTTTTTGAAGGGAATTCATAGTTCGAGCACATAAAGAACCTCTTTCATTCTCATTGTTGTTTGCTAAAGAATTAAGGAATCAAAATGGGGAACTCAAAAATCAAAATTATGAGTTTCAGCAAAAGCTCTAATACTTGCTTTAGCTACACGTTTGCGAAGGAATAAAATTTGGATTAATTAAAGTTAGTTGGCCTGTAGCAGGCCCGGATTAATCTCAAATAAATGAAATATTACGTTTCGATATTCGTTACTGCTTAACTGCGATAAGCGTGTTAAGGACATACTAAGGTCATAAGAGCTAAACTTTTAATGCTATGCAGTCTAGTAACAGACTGCATATTTCATAGACTTACCATGATCATAAATATCTAATCGACAAAAATATGAACATTAATTTGTCTCACAAGTACTCATAAATTTTCCTTGTTCAACTGAGTTGATAAAGTCTTCGACCATAAATTGACTTTGTCTTAAAGAGCCATGATGATCTGCACCTTCAACAGTTTTAAATGCAATCGGCTTTTGTTTGGTACACATTAGCTGATAATAGGCATGAGTACCTTGATAATCTACAATCTGGTCTTTATTACCCTGAACTATCATTACAGGGACAGTAGGTATCATATTTTCGATGGATTGTTTTTTTGAATATTCTATTAAGGGATTAAGATCTGCATCAGTTTTGAAAACTGTTTGAGGTGCTTCTTTCACATCAGCTTGTAATTCCGATAAGCCATGATTACGCGCATAATTGACAATCTGGGCCATTTCAGGACTCAATAAATTCATAATATTGAGGCTAGGATCCGCGGCTTCAGCACCTAAAAGAACGATAGGAAGAAATGCAACCACACTTTTTTCGATTTGAGGATGCGAGGCTGCGTATTGAGCAATTCCCTCATATTGATATCCTCCTGGGGCGACGACCAGTGCTCCACGTAACTTTAACTCAGGTGCATCTTTTTGCCCATGTGCAGCTACCATTAGGGCAGCAGCGCCTCCCTGACTGTGACCCATGACATACCATTTCCTGTTAAAATGATAAGGCTTTAAAAAATGAAGTGCTCTTACAGAGTCAACCACAGTATGCAGTTGGCTCTGTGCATTCATGTAGGGGTGTTTGCCGGGTGTACCTAAGCCCTGATAATCGGTGGCAACTACTGCATAGCCTTGGGCAAGCCAGGCATCAAGTGGTGGAAGCCAGCTCTTGATAGGCATGCACGGGTCCACCGACATAATCACCAGAAGGGGCACAGGTATCTGCCACTCCGGTGGTGCCATGTGCCCAGGCTAAAACGGGCCAGCCACCTCTAGGTGGTTTGCCTTGTGGCAATAAAACAAATCCGGAGACAACAATGGGTTCTGAATGTATACCACGGCTGCGATAGGTAATTAAAAATCGTTGGGCGGCATGGGGAAATAAATCAGTACTTTGTTCTTCGATAGCGAGTAGAGTTCCGGGGATCTTTGCAGCAATATCACAATTATGATGATTGCATTTCTGGGAATCCTGATTCTTGCATTTCCGGGAAATAGCAGGAGAGGCGAGCAAATAAGCAGAGCCTAAGCCCGCACAGCCCACTATAATTTTCAGGAGAGGACTTTTTGTTTTCATCACAGATACCATTTCAATTTTTATAATTTCATTTATAATGTAGCAGTCTTAGCCATGTTTCTAAATTAACTATTAACAAACTTTGTAAACTAAAATTATTAAGCTAAATTAAATAAATGATACAATAATCGCTCTAATTTTAGTTTAAGTTATAATTTAATTAATAATTCATATATATTTAGTTCTCAGTGTGGTTCTAATCTTTTAGTAGCATTCATCTCATGTCTAAGCTGACTGATACGCTCATAAATCACCTTTCGCATCCGGTTTACTCCTCCCAGAGGTTTGTGTTCCGGTACTGTATGCCATGGCGTAAAGGAGAGGTTTTCACAAAATTCGTTTTGTTCAGGTGTATCAAAAACCTGTTGAAGAATATGAATAGTCGCTAGCTTGTAAAAAGGTGCCTAGTTTTCTGGGCATTCGGTCATCGAATCTTCGACCGACATGCTGTTTGATGTTCGGGGTTGTACTAAAAACTCCATGCATGCCTTACTTTTTTGCAATTGATTCCGTAGATTTTCTCTTAGAAAATTATTGTGGGGATTATAGGGTATAGGGTCTGTTCCTCTTGAACATGCTTGGGCTGAATACTTTACAGCTTGACGACCACTGCCTGTTCCTAATTGATAGGGCACCATGGACCAATATCGGGTTTGCAGAGGATTAGATATTGTATTTCTCGTATTTAAGGCAATCCAGGTTCCTTTAGCCCCTAATGCAAAAGGGGTATGCAATTTTTTGAGAAAGCTTTCACTATTTATATCCTGCATAAATGCCATATAACGAGCTGGATCATTCACAAAAAAAACCGGATGATTAATCATGATGAAATCTTGAGTAGACATTTCATCATGATTTAAAAGTCTTTCTCCCGGTACTGCCAAAAGCTTTATTGCCATGCCACGGGCATCTTTTTTAATATCTGCTTGTTGAGCATTACTAGATCCATTAGAAAAAAGTATCCAGGCTTGATAGGTTTTTCCGGGAAGAAAAATACCTTGTGCCAACTCTTTGGGAAGTGCTTCAGCTATCTTGAACTCTGCGCGTACACAACCGTGTGCCTTAGGGTGTGCATCACGTAGCGCGATACCGGTCGAATACTCTTTCCGAATAGATTTCTCAATAATGTCTGCGATCTTTTTAGCTGTGATTTCTTCATCAGGATAAAGGCTTTCATTTAAACCACGATCTATATTGGGATATGTGATAGCTTTGGGAGATTCAGGGGTTATAGGCGAGGTATCAGCATATATAGTGTTAAAGATATTGATGGTCATCAGCGGGAGGTAAAGTAGGCCCAAGCCTACAGCTCTTATAAAGTCAGGCATTGAGTATCTCCTTGATATACCGCTAAAGTTAGTTTTAACTTATGATCTGAAATTCTTTGAAGGCCCTTTAGACCAATAATAATGATCATATTTGTTTGATTATCATTCTTTATTAGATACTCTATTTCAAAGTAGGTTTTTACTTTTAATTCAACTTAATAATAAAAATAGGGATCCTGACTGTTTTTTGCCACTTTATTGCAGTTCTTGCACTTGATACTTTCAATAGAGTAGCGCCCATGAGTTTGCTTGCCTTCTGCAGCAGCAATAATAGAAAATTGCTGAGTATCATTAAAGCTATAGTCATCCTGTGCTTCACAAATAGAACACTTGATAATTTTTCTATCGCAGTAGATGTATGCTTCGTTCATTATGTATCTCCTGATTCTTGGTTTTATATTTTCACTAGATCTCTTTCATAAATCAAAAAACGATCTTCTTTTTGGTTAATATTTGCACTCCAGATTTCTTGGCATTCATGCATAATCTGCGGATGAAATACATCGATTCAAACAAGCTTTCTGATCCTCAGTTCAAGCGATACACAGGCATCTCATGGTCAACCTTTGATTTAATGGTTGAGCAATTGAAGAAACATGTCCCTGCCAAAGGCAGACCGCCCAAGTTAAGCCTGGAAGACCAGGTTCTGCTCTGTCTAAGCTATTGGCGGGAATACCGAACCTTATTTCACGTTGCGACGAGCTACGGGGTTTCAGAGCCCACAGCCTCAAGAATTGTCCGTCATGTTGAAGACTGCCTGATTCGGTCCAATCTGTTTAATTTACCCAAAGATTTACCCGAGGGCGAAGGCATCGACTGGAATGTTGTAA
>NZ_VPDM01000019.1:0-67938 GCF_013417645.1 Acinetobacter sp. YH12236 | reverse complement strand
TTTAGAGGAATAGCTACTCGATATGACAAGCTCAAAAGAAATTATCAAAGTTCTGTTGCCTTAGCCTGTATATTTTTATGGCTACCGTTATAGGGTTAATTATGAACAGTAAGTGTCAACAGACCCTAAAAACAAAGATTTTTTTAAATCTAAATTCTCTGAAGGGTATGACTCATGAGTGCATCAATAATATTTAAAATTAAAATTCTTAGAATGAAAAAGTTGAGTGTTCAAAATCTTCATTTTCTGTATCAGACTCTTCATTAATAATTTCTTAAAAGTGAGAATTGATTATAGATTATTGAATTTTAATATATAAATATTTAATTTAAATATTTATAAATCCAAAAATGCGCATAGATTGCCGAATAATAAAAAGTCATTCTATGAGAGTCACTTTTTGTTGCTTAGCACTATTTTAAACTTTTTAATCCAGAAATTTCTGAGTTTGGGCAAGAATCAAAAACTCGAATAGAGCAATCTGCTTCTTTACCTTTTATTTCTGCACCTTTTTTTAGCACAAAATTTAATCAAAGCGAAAATAGTTTCAAAATGGCGCAACTTGTAAATGATTATGTATAAGGGCGAAAAAAGAAAATAAATCTTTGAAAAAGGGCCAGTGTTAAAAAGAATCTATCAAAGTACTTTTATTAAAAAATTAAATATAATTTAAAAACAAAAACATAGATATTTATTTTATTTTTATTCATCAGATTTCAGTTGTTTTATTCCAGATTGGCATAGCTCTTGCAAATTTTGAACTTGAGTTTAATCAATATCATAAAAACGTCTCAGACGATCTGGGGGAGTCATACAATGAAATCAACATTAAAAGTATTATCTTTTGCTTTACTAGGTGCTGCATCTTCTTTCACTTTAGCGGATGAACCAGCTGCTGAACATTCAGTTTCTGGAAATATCAGTGTACTTTCAAGCTATAACCTGCGTGGGATTACCAACACACCTGAAAATAGCGGAGCTACTTTACAAGGCGGACTTGACTATAATCACGCCTCTGGCTTCTATGCAGGCTGGTGGGGTTCGACATTAGACTATGGTGATGATTTGCCCAATGCCTTTGAAAATGATTTTTATGCGGGCTATAACGGTTCAATCAATGAAGACTGGGGTTATACAGCGGGTTTAACTTATTATTACTATTATGATATTGGCAATACAGGCTCAAATGGTTTTGAAACCATGCTGGGTCTGACGTACAAAGATTTTGGTGTGACTGCTCAAACATTGCTTGAAGATCTTGATTGGGGTAATGCAGGGGATACCTATCTAAAAGGCACCTATAGCTATGCACTGCCAAAAGATTTTAGTCTGGATACTGCACTTGGCCTATATATTTATGCCAAAGATGGCGACATAAAAGGAACAGAAAACAGTTTCGGTTTCCGTCATTTCGATATCGGTCTAAGCAAGCCACTTGCTGATACAGGCATCACCGCCAGCATGAATTATATTTTTGGTGGTTATAACCGTTTTGAAGATAAACAGAAAAATAAAGTGGTATTAGGACTAGGCTACAGCTTCTAATCTTTGGGGTTTAAAAAAGGCGATCTCAGGTCGCCTTTTTTAATATTCTAAATCTGCTGCTGCCCGCGATAAGACAAGGCTTCCGATAAGTGCCCAGTCTGAATATCTGGACTTTGGTTAAGATCGGCAATGGTTCTGGCAACACGCAAAATGCGATGATAGCCTCGTGCTGATAAATTCAGTTTCTGCTGCGCCAGTTCAATCATTTTCTGAGCTGGTGGATCGAGAGGGGCATATTGTTCCAGTTGTTTCGGACTAAGACTCATGTTTAAGGCGTTTTGCCGTTCGATCTGAATATTATAGGCGGTGATCACACGCTGTCTGACGGTTTCAGAGTTTTCGACGGGTTTATTGTCCTGTAACTCCTGTGCCTGTAAAGGTGGTACGTCAATATGCAGGTCAATCCGATCCAGTAATGGACCAGAAATCCGGTTCTGATAACGCTTGATGCTTTCAGGTGAACATTGACAGCGGCTGTCCTGATTAAATGCATAACCGCATGGACAGGGATTCATGGCTGCCACCAACTGAAAGTTGGCTGGAAAAGTAATTTGCCGGGAAGCACGTGAGATTACAATTTCTTTGGACTCAAGCGGCTGACGTAATACTTCTAAAACCTTGCGGTCAAACTCAGGCAGTTCGTCTAGAAATAAAACGCCCAAATGTGCCAGTGTGATCTCTCCAGGTTTAGGATGTGAGCCACCGCCGACCAGTGCAATGGCAGACGCAGTATGATGCGGTGCCCGAAATGGCCGCTGGCCAAAGGGATGATTGGCATTGGCAATTGAATAGATACTAGCAACTTCCAGATTTTCCTGAGTATTTAAGGGAGGTAAAATACTGGCGAGGCGCGATGCTAATAAGGTTTTACCTGTACCAGGTGGGCCGCGGAACAGCAGGGAATGGCCACCTGCAGCTGCAATTTCCAAGGCACGTCGTGGTCGCAATTGTCCTTTCACATCCGCAAGATCAAATTTATAAAAAGAGTGCTGATCTAATGGACTGGTCTTAAACGGGGGCAAGGTTTCTGCTTGAGCCAGATGTGCACAGACTTCCTGTAAATGATTGGCAGCAAATACCTGAAAATCCGGGAGCTGAGAGGCTTCCTGAGCATTCAGACTCGGCAAGATCAGTTGGTGCTGTGCCTGCTGGCAGGCGATTGCAATACTCAGGATTCCTGTTACAGGCCGCAATTGACCATCTAGGGCCAGCTCCCCAATAAACTCAAGATTATTAGTACAATTTTCTGGAAGCTGCCCTGAGGCCACTAAAATGCCTAAAGCAATCGGCAAGTCCAAACGTGAGCCATCTTTAGGTAGATCAGCAGGTGCCAGATTAATGGTTAAGCGTTTGGTCGGAAACTGAAAGCCACTATTCAGAATGGCAGAGCGAACCCGATCCTTACTTTCCCTGACTGCGGCTTCAGGAAGCCCCACAATGGTGAGGGAAGGCATGCCAGAACTGACATGAACTTCGACTTCAATTAAAGGTGCATGCAGGCCTAACAGGCCTCGCGTATAAATTTTGGCAAAAGACATATTGTTGTTCCAATATAGTGCATTATTTTTATTGTTCTCGTGTCTTTTGTGCACTGTAGTTGTGCTTATTTTTTAATCGAGACTTTTTCTTCTAGCTCTTCGACTTGTTTTAGTAAAACATTTAAACGCTGATTGGCATTATTTAGGGCAGTGCGTTGACGTTCGAGCTCTTCTTTAGACACTAAATCCATTTTACTGACGGCTTCATTGAGCAGGGCACGCAGATTGTGCTCCAGGTCCTTTTTAGGGTGTTCAACTTGCTGCAAAATTGCTTGTAACAGGGTTTCAATCATAATCTGATCCATCGCCATATAAATGCGCGGACAGTGTAGCATTGCTGCAAGAGTGACTTACAGTATTTCAGATAAAATATAGGCTGCTTCGATTAGTAATATTGTAAAAATCCACATAAAAAATATCCAATTTGTGCAGATTCCAATACGTTATAAGTATAAAATAAAAGAGCAAGAAACATCGTGCCGGGCTTTCTAATTTCCCCCGACCTTAGGAATCTTGGCATGAAATTTGAACATAAAACCTTACTGGTGAAATAAGCCGAAGGAAAACAAACATGAAGCTCGTAACTGCAATTGTAAAACCTTTCAAATTGGATGATGTGCGTGAAGCATTATCTGAAATTGGTGTTCAAGGCATCACTGTGACTGAAGTCAAAGGCTTTGGTCGTCAAAAAGGCCATACTGAACTTTATCGTGGTGCTGAATACGTTGTAGATTTCCTACCGAAAGTCAAAATTGAAATCGCAATCAGCGACGAAATGGTTGATTCGGTAATTGAATCAATTACTCGTGTTGCAAGCACTGGCAAAATCGGTGACGGAAAAATTTTCGTAACTAACTTAGAACAAGTCATCCGTATTCGTACCGGTGAAACAGGTGCAGACGCTGTTTAATTTGGCACGAAGTTTGCTGAGTACCTAATAACTCACAAAAAACATGGTTGGGGGATACGAATGAAAAAAATGCTAATGGCGTTCGGCTTGTCCAGCGCTCTTTTAGGTGGTTCTGTTGCGTGGGCTGAAGAGGCCGTAACAGCACCAACACCTACTGAAGAAGTCGCACTTGTTGCAGAGACTGGTGATACTTCACTTACAACAACAGACACAACTACAGCAGAGATTGCTGAAGTGGCGCCAGCTGAACCAGCAGTGCCTGCAGAAGAAGAAGCTACTCTCGATACTGGCGATACAGCCTGGATTCTCACTTCAACAGCCCTTGTATTACTGATGACCATTCCAGGTTTAGCCCTGTTCTATGGCGGTATGGTCCGTAAGAAAAACGTATTGGGAACCATGGCACACAGCTTTGTTGCTGCAGCCGTAGTCAGTATTGCCTGGGTCGTGATTGGCTATACATTGGCCTTTGGTGAAGGAAATGCCTTTATCGGCAGTTTGGACAAGCTCATGCTGGCTGGAATAACCACCGATGCGCTTTCAGGCACAATTCCTGAAATCCTGTTCGTGATCTTCCAAATGACGTTTGCCATTATTACGGTTGCCATCATCAGCGGTTCGATTGCTGAGCGTATGAAGTTTGGTGCTTTTGTGGCATTCATTGCACTCTGGGTGATTCTGGTGTATGCACCAATTACTCACTGGGTCTGGGGCGGCGGCTGGTTAGGCAACGACGGTGCGCTTGACTTTGCTGGTGGTACAGTCGTTCACATCAACTCAGGTGTAGCGGGTCTGGTTGCAGCCTACATGCTTGGTAAACGTATGGGTCTTGGCCGTGAATCAATGGCGCCACATAACCTGACTTTAACTGTAGTCGGTGCAAGCTTACTTTGGGTAGGCTGGTTCGGCTTCAACGGTGGTTCAGCATTGGGTGCAAATGGTTCTGCAGGTTATGCGCTGATCGTAACTCAAGTTGCAGCAGCGGCAGCAGCGATCTCTTGGTTAATTACTGAAAAAGTAGTACGTGGTAAAGCATCTGTATTAGGTGGGGCTTCTGGTGCGGTAGCAGGTCTGGTGGTAATTACTCCAGCAGCTGGTTTTGTCACTGTCGGTGGTGCCCTGGCAATGGGTCTGATCGGTGGTGTGGTATGTTTCTGGGGTATTACTGCTCTGAAACGTACACTGAAAGCTGATGATTCTCTGGATGCCTTTGGCCTACACGGTGTGGGTGGTATCGTTGGTGCGATTCTGACAGCATTCTTCGCAAGCGAATTCATCATGGGTGATGCTGCTCCAGCAAATGTAATGAGCCAACTTTGGGTTCAAGTTGAAGGTGTACTTGCAACCATCGCTTACTCTGCAGTATTAACTTTCGTGATTCTTAAAGTGATTGATCTGATCATCGGTATCCGTGTTTCTTCTGATGATGAACGCATGGGTCTGGACTTAAGTCAACATGGCGAACGTGTAGAATAATCTGCTAAAACAATAATCAATATATTGTGTAAAACAGCCCATCTGGGCTGTTTTTTTTCTATATGTTGCGTAAAACTCTACAAAGTTTGGAATTTTTGCTACACTCGGAAATCATCAGGATTTGTTCAATTAAACCGCTATGCATTGCCCATTTTGCAATACACCAGACAGTAAAGTGATTGATTCACGCCTGGCCGCTGAAGGTTGCCAGATTCGCCGCCGTCGTGAATGCGTCAGTTGTAATGAACGTTTTACTACCTTTGAAAGTTATGAAGTGGTGATGCCGCGTGTCATCAAATCCGATGGCAAGAATGAACCCTTTGATGAAGCCAAATTACGTCGCTCACTGATGCATGCCTTGCAGAAACGTCCTGTGACTCAAGAACAGATTGAAACGGTGCTGAGTGATATCCAGTTGCAGATTCGCCGTCTGGGTGAGCGAGATGTGAAATCACGTACTATTGGTGAAATTGTCATGCAATCTCTATTCGCACTTGATCATGTGGCTTATGTCCGTTTTGCTTCGGTGTATCAGGATTTCCAGGATGTCGAAGCCTTTCGTCGTCAGATTGAACAGATGCAGCAACGTGGTGAGTTTCAAGAATAAGCATGACTGAACTCACTCAAGATCAAATCTGGATGCGCCGTGCCATCGAACTGGCACGTCAGGGGCAGTACTCCACTAAACCGAATCCGAATGTCGGCTGTATCATTGTCAAAGATGGCGTAGTCGTGGGTGAAGGTTTCCATCCTAAAGCCGGTCAGCCTCATGCGGAAGTCTTTGCCATGCGTCAGGCGGGAGAGCAGGCATGCGGTGCAACTGCGTATGTGACGCTGGAACCTTGTGCGCATTATGGTCGTACACCGCCGTGTGCCAAAGGATTGGTTGAAGCAGGTGTGGCTAAAGTGATTGTTGCCTGTCCTGATCCAAATCCACTGGTTGCTGGTAAAGGTGTGCAGATTCTGAAAGATGCTGGTATCAACGTTGAAGTGGGTATTTGTGAAGATGAAGCGCATCTGCTGAATGATGGCTTTCTGAAAGCCATGGCAACCGGTATGCCTTATGTGCGTCTCAAAATTGCATCAAGCTTAGATGGCCGTACGGCTATGGCATCCGGTGAATCGAAATGGATTACCGGTGCAGAAGCTCGTCAGGATGTGCAACATTGGCGTGCGATTTCTGGTGCGGTGATTACTGGGATTGAAACCGTATTAGCAGATGACTGTCAGCTTAATGTCCGTAGTCTGAAGGGTGTTGATGATATTAACAGCATCGTTCAGCCAAAGCGGGTTATTCTGGATCGCCAAGGCCGTTTGCTACTCACTGCCAAAATTCTGGAACAGCCGGAAACGGTAATGGTCATGGGGCCATATCGTCCGGAACTGGCTGACCTGGGTGTGACCCAACTTGAGATTCAGTCTTTACAAGAATTATTACAGCAACTGGTTCAGCAGCATCAGATATATGATGTGCTGGTGGAAGCAGGTGCGACTTTATCTACTGCATTTTTACAGGCAGGGCTGGTGGATGAACTCATCAGTTATGTTGCACCGACTTTATTGGGGCAAACTGCGCGTAGTATGTTCAATGCAGAATTCAGCCGAATGGCAGAACAACTTCGATTCAAGTTGCAGGACGTGACCCGTTTGGGTGATGACGTGCGCTTCAGGTTAATTCCCTCTCAAGAGACACTATGAATTCAGAGTCTACGGTTTACCACAAACGTCGCCATGCAGCACGTACCACAGATGAATATCTTTTCCATCAGTTGGTTCCTTATTTGGGGAACAAACGCCGTTTACTACATTTAATTCTGGAAGCACTTGAGAGCACGGGAACCTTAAAACGCGAAGATGGCCGTGCGCCGATATTTGCCGATTTCTTTGCCGGTTCTGGTGTGGTATCACGTTTGGCACGTCAAAATGGCTATCGTGTCATTGCCAATGACTGGGAACCCTATAGTCATGCACTCAATCATGCAGTTTTAGCTTGTACTGAAGCACCTGCCTTTAAAGAGCTCGGTGGCTATCAGAAAGCGATTGATTATCTGAACCGTTTGCCTGAAGTTAAAGGCTGGGTGACACATAACCTGTGTCCGCGTAATGATGAGATTTATGATCCGACCCGAGACCGTTTGTTCTTCAAACGCCGTAACGGCATGCGTATCGATGCCATCCGTCAGCAGATTGCCACCTGGCAGGCTCAAGGTGCGATTGATGACGTGGAAATGAGTGCTTTGCTGGCACCGCTGCTCTATTCAGCCAGTTTTGTCAGCAATACCTCAGGTGTATTTAAAAGTTTCCATCATGGTTGGGGCGGTAAAACCCAGACTGCACTAGAACGCATTGAATCACTACTTTGGTTAACGCCAAGCCGTTTCTGTGAAGATGCTAAGCATCAAGGACCTGCCGCAGAAATGTGGTGTGTGGATGCCCAACACTTAGCCAATCAGATGAGTGGTTTTGAAGTCGATGTGGCTTATCTGGATCCACCGTATAACCAGCATGCCTATAGTAGTAACTATCATGTACTCAATGCTTTAACGCTGTGGGATCAGGTGGATTTACCGACTCCAGACACTAAAGGCTTCAAGAGCGGGATTGACCGTGCATGGCGTAAAGAACGTCCAAGTCAGTACAACTCATCCAAGCATGCCAAAGAAGCCTATGAAACTTTGTTGGCGACCATTAATGCGCGTTTTATCCTGACCAGTTATTCAACCGATGGTAATATCAGTGCCACAGATTTGCTGCAGGCCAACCTGAAACGTGGCCGTGTAACCTTGCTCACTCAGGATGTGCCACGTTATCGTGTCAGTAAGCAGCGCCAGTCTGAACGTGCACGCGTATTGGAATTTATTGTAATTACCGACACGCATGCCAAGTCAGGACCGCCAATCCGTCAATTACTGAGCCAGTTGCATCATTATGCCGAGCTGGGCGGTGTGGATACGACCGGCGTGAGCACCCAGTTGGCCTTGTGGTAAGCGCAGAGAAAAAGGAAATAAAGATGTTTACAGGTATTATTGAAAGTCTGGGCAAGGTCGAGAGCCTGCAAAGCGTTGGCGGTGATGTGCGTTTACGCATCCAGACGGATCTGGATATGTCCGATGTACATCTGGGTGACTCGATTGCCACCAATGGCATCTGTCTGACCGTAATTGAGTGGGGCGAGAGCTGGTATGCTGCAGACGTATCACGTGAAAGCCTGGACCGGACTACACTGGCTAACTGGAAAGTCGGCCAGCCTGTAAATGTCGAAAAGGCAATGCTGCCAACTACACGTTTTGGCGGACATATCGTCTCTGGTCATGTCGATGCTGTAGGTGAAATTACGGTGGTACGTTCAGATGCTCGTTCCATCTACTTTGAAGTGACTGCACCAAAAGAAATTGCCAAATATCTGGCAGAGAAGGGCTCTATAACAGTAGATGGCATCAGCCTGACCATCAATCACTTGCGTGGAAATATCCTTAGTCTGAATCTGATCCCGCATACAGCCGAACGTACCAATATTGGTACCTGGAAGTTAGGCACTAAAGTCAATCTGGAAGTGGATGTACTGGCACGTTATATCGAGCGTTTATTGCTTGGTGAAAAGGCCGCAGAAACTTCAGAGCAGTCTAAAATCAGCATGGAATTCTTAGCCGAAAATGGTTTTTTGAAATAAATCCACTGAGCAATTACCAGACAGTCTAATTGAAAAATTAGACTGTCTTTTTATTTTTCGGGATAATACGTAGCTCAACTCGCGATTTTAGCCCCAGTGGACAGGTCGAATGCTCGATTTTTTACTTCATCTTGAACAGTCTTTACCCTTATTGCTGGAGCAGTATGGGGTGTGGATCTATGCAATTTTGTTCCTGGTGATTTTTGCAGAAACAGGTTCGCCATTTTTCTTTTTTTTGCCCGGTGACAGTCTGTTGATTGCTGTCGGTGCGCTGTGTTCCAGCTCTGACCTGATTACCTTGCACTCTATGGGTTTATTGCTGCTGATTGCTTCGATTCTGGGTTATACCGTGAATTATTATTCGGGCAGGGTGCTCGGATTAAAGTATTTCAATGAACATTCACGGTTTTTCAAACCCGAATATATGGTCAAAACCAATCATTATTTTATGAAACATGGTGGCAAGACGATCTTAATTGCGCGTTTTATTCCCTTTGTACGTTCCTTCGGCCCTTTTGCGGCAGGTTCTGGCCATATGAGCTTTGCGACTTTCAGTTTTTATAATGTGACTGGGGGAATTCTCTGGATCAGCACTTTGCTTGGGACAGGCTATCTGCTTGGCAATACCGCATTTTTACTGGCTGACTTGTTTTAATTTTAAAGTGAATTTTATAGTTAGATAAAATGAGTTTAAATAAGGCAAGCAGGGGTTAAGGCTGAAAAATAAAAAGACTCTTTCAGCCAACTGACTATCAACTTTACTCAGCCAGATCAGAATTTTTCAGAATATAGTCAATTTCTTCTTTAGCTGCAGCGTGTAATTTCTCACGCAGTGCATTGATGGTTTGTTCAATCACAGTTTCTGCTTCGAGTTCCAGACGTAACCGTAAGCTTTCCAGCTCAGACAAAATCTGGGTATCGTCGATATTTAAGCGACCTTTGGCAAAGTCAAGCACCTGATCCGGATTTTTCTGATAACGCGCGGCATAATCCTGAACTTCAGTATCCAGCATATGACGCATTTCAGCCAGCTTCTGGGTTTGCTCGGCAAATTTTCGCTCTTCATCACGGCGTAGCTGTTCGGCATAGGCCTGTTCTTCAGCACGTTTTTCGGCTAAGGCTTTTTCGAGTGCCCGTTGTCTACGAATGCGTGCTTCTTCAATCAGTTCGGCCTTGCGCTGTGCATACGCTGCTTCAATTTTACGCTCAGACTCTTTCTGTAACTGCTGGTCGCGAACGAGCCATTCTTCTACAGCGGTTTCAGGCTTAAGTACTTCACAGATGCGCGAGAGGTCATCGATAAAGGTCTGACGTACAGCCTCAGGTGTGTTTAACCAGCGCTGTTTAAAATCTGGACCTACATTTAATGCCACTTGCATCTCCTTGTTCACGTGATTACTTAGAGCTTAAAGGTATTTGGCTGAATACCAAAGCGACGATATTGTTTATATTTCTCACGTCCCAGCTGTTTGGCCGGTTCATTGTTTTCAATAATCTCAATAATGTGACTAAATTTCGCATCAGGTTCAAGTGCTTCTGGATTAAAATTAAAAATAATCCAGCCCGACTGCTCTGGTAATTGAGCCGAGATACAAACGGTTGCATCTGGCTGATCGATTCCATGCGGAATAAAGCTGGCGGGATCAAAGTTCCACAGCTTTTCATCCAGTTCCTGCTGTAAGGCAGGATCGGCACACAGCAGCCAGATACGCTCTGGCTGACGCAAAATTTTACGGCATAAACGACAAGTGCTGTCCACTTGTCGTTCAGGGCTTTTTTCAAATAAATAAAAGCTGACCTTAGCCATGCTTTTGAACGCGATTAGCCAGGAATTGCATTAATAGAGGTACTGGACGGCCAGTTGCGCCTTTATTTGGACCTGAATTCCATGCAGTGCCTGCAATATCCAGGTGAGCCCAACGATAGTCACGCGTAAAACGTTGCAGGAAGCATGCAGCCGTTACAGAACCGGCTTTAGGACCACCAATATTGGCAATATCCGCAAATGGGGAATCCAGTTGTTCCTGATAGTCGTCCAGTACTGGCATGCGCCATACACGGTCAAATGCATTTTGGCCAGCGGTTTCAAGTTCTGCAGCCAGCTCATTGTCTGGCGTAAACATACCGGTCAAGACTGAACCTAAGGCCACTACACAAGCACCGGTTAGAGTTGCAATATCAATCACCAGAGCAGGATTAAAGCGTTTTACATAAGTTAATGCATCGCAGAGTACCAGACGGCCTTCAGCATCAGTATTTAAAATTTCAACGGTTTGACCACTCATAGTCGTTACGATGTCACCTGGACGTGTTGCTTTGCCCGATGGCATATTTTCCGCTGCAGCAATCGCACCCACCACATGAATTGGTAAGCGAGATTCGCATAGTGCACGAAGGGTGCCCAGAACTGAAGCCGCACCGCACATATCGTATTTCATTTCGTCCATGCCAGCGCCTGGTTTTAATGAAATACCGCCGGTATCAAAAGTAATGCCTTTACCCAGTAATACCACTGGTGCTTCTTCACGATGAGCCAGATATTCAATCGTAATAATACGGCCTGGACGGTCTGAACCTTTGCTGACTGCAAGGAAGGCACCCATACCAAGGTCAGCCATTTGCTGTTCATTAAGTACAGTTACTTTAAGCAGGTCCGGATATTGAGCCGCCAGCGCTTGGGCCTGTTCTGCCAGATATTCTGGGAAACAGATATTGCCAGGACGATTACCCAGATCACGCGCCAGATTCTGACCAGTCTGAACGGCCTGAATCAATTGCAACTGTTCAGCTGTTAGCGGAGTTTCGGCAGCGATGAAATCAATCTGCTGCAGAATAAATTCGTTCTTTTTTGACTTGTATTCGTCATAGCCGTAGCTGGCCTGAGTTAAAGCCAATGCAAACAGATAGTGCAATTCTTGTGGAAGTTGTGTCAGATCAACAGAAATCTGTTTGAATTTTTTTTGAGAGCCTTTAATAATGGCTTGGGCAATTTTCGCCAGTTTTCCCGCTTGTAATTCGGCAGTCTTGCCGAGGCCGATCAGGGCCGCATGCTGAGACTGGCTGACCTGTCCAATCAGGCTTAAACTTTCTGCCAGACCAGCCTTGAATTGAGATGCTTCAATTAATGTATCTAGGCTGTTGATTTGGTATGTTGATGCAGCGCTCTGAATCTGTTCTGAGTCGACTAAAATCAACAAAGATTGACTTGATCCATTCTCTGGGAATGACGTATTAATTGTAAGGTTCATATCTTGTTTTCACGCCTGTTTAGATTTGCAAATCATTCAAGCATTGAAACATTTATCCGAATAGATTTTCAATGGGCAGAGCCACCTAGGTTTTATATTTTTGCTATTCGGGTAAACTAGCACTCGTTTTATGGAGCTCATTTTGGAAGAACTAATTTGATTATTCGGCGTTATCTGGTCAAGCAAGTGGTATCGACCTCCTTGGTGGTGATTGCCTTACTGACCCTTATCATGATGGGCGGTCGTTTGATCAAGTATTTTGGTGTGGCCGCACAGGGGCGTCTGGATGCTGGAATCCTGTTCAGCATCATTGGTTATCGTTTGCCTGAATTCCTGACCTTGATTCTTCCACTTGGGTTCTTTATTGGCTTAATGCTGGTCTTTGGTCGTCTCTATGTTGATCATGAGATGGCGGTCTTAAATGGTAGCGGAATTAGCCGGCATCAGCTGGCACGTCTTTTGATTCCGATGACTTTGGTCTATCTCCTTGCACAAGGCTTTCTCATGTTGTGGGCTTCACCGTGGGGGATTCGACAGTTCGAAGCCTTGACCAGTGAGCAGGCAGTACGAACCGGCTTTGATCTGGTTCGGCCCAAAGAATTTATCTCTTCCGGACCTTATACCATTTATGCCGGAGATCTATCCGAAGATCGCAAAAACCTGAAAGATATCTTCTTCTATCAGCGTGCGGAAAAAGAAGGCAAGCCAGATGTGATGATTCTGGCGCAGGAAGCGACCCGAATTGAAATGCCGAATGATGCGGCCAATGTGGTCGATCTCGTCAATGGCCGCCGCTATGAAATTTATCCAGGCACGCCGCAATATACCCAGGCTGAATTTGAAAGCTATCGTTTACGGATCGAAAGTGATAAAGAAGCAGAACTGGCCAGTGATGAAGTCGAGGCCTTGCCGACCGGACAGCTTTGGAAAAACCGTCAGGATCCGGTGGTAGCCAGTGAGCTTGGCTGGCGTGTCTTTGTACCATTTGCCATTGTAATTGCCCTGATTTTGTCTGTAGCCCTGTCTGAAGTGAGCCCACGTCAAGGTCGCTATCTCAAATTATTCCCGGCACTGATGATCTTTGCCAGCCTGATCGTCGCCCTGATGGCGATCAAAACCCGGGTCAGCAAGGCGGAAATGGGCATTTGGGCTTATCCATTGGTCCTGATCATATATGCCATAGCCGGTGCATTGTTCTCACGTAAACAGAATTTGGCGCCAAAAATTAAAAAACGGATTCAGCGAGTGAGGTCTTAACAATGTTAGCACGTCGTATAGTTGCCAAACATGTGACCGGAACCACCGCGCTGGCGATGCTTGGGGCAACCGCTGTTCTTTCAGGTCTGCAGGTCTTATTTACGTATTTAGGTGAATTGGGTTCCCTGAAAGAAGGCTATGGTGCCTGGGATGCCTTGAAATATGTACTCTGGGGGGCACCGAATTATCTTTATGAAATCCTGCCAATTTCGGCACTGATTGGCGCGGTACTCGGTTTAGGTACATTGGCTTCCAATAGTGAACTGATCATAATGCGTTCAGTCGGAGTCAGTCTGTGGCGGATTGTCGGCTGGGTGATCCGTTCAGCATTGCTATTGGTCGTATTATCGTTTGCCCTGAGCGAGTGGGTGATTCCATATACCAATGAACAGGCCAAAGCAGTCAAAAGCTATAACAAGCCAGTCAAAATTGGTGAAGTGAAAGGTTACTGGACGCGTGAGGGTAATCGCTTTATCTATATTGATTATGCCAACGCCAAGGGCCAGCTGAAAAATGTACAGATGCTGGACTTTGATGACAATTACCGTCTGCGGGGTACTCTGGATGCCAAACAGGGTGAGTTTGTCAAAGATGGGGCTTGGAAACTAGATAGCACAGAACAGTTTGATATTTTACAAAACGGCAATGCGACACTGGTACAGCATGATGAGCAACCACTGGCTTTGGCCTTGCAGCCGAAATATGTACATATGGTGACGATTGATCCGGAAGATTTATCGCCAAGCCAGCTGGTGAGCTTTATGAGCTATATGCATGAATATAGTCAGGTACCTAAAACCTATCAGCTGGCTTTCTGGCAGAAAGTCGGTTCGCCATTTGCCCTGATTGCGCTGGTAGTGATTGCCTGTTCATTTATCTTTGGGCCATTGCGTCAGCAATCGATGGGCTTCCGTTTGGTGATTGCGTTATTCGCAGGGTTAGGCTTCTTCTATCTGCAGGATTTTCTCGGTTATGCCAGTCTGGTCTATGCGCCGTCACCGGCATGGTTTGTATTTATTCCTATTTTGCTGATGTTTGCTATTGGCGGCTACTTGCTCCATCGGGCCCGCTAAACTACAGGAAAATAGAAGAAATCAATCGCAACAAGAGGCTTAAACCATCGTCTGGTCATGGCCTCTTTTTGCAAAATTCGGTAAACTAGAGCGATTAATTCGTAGACGAAAAGAGTATTTCATTATGACGGATGCAACTGCTGGCAAAATCCCTCACGTTTTGGTGATTATGGATGGTGTGGGTCATCGCGAAGCGGTCGAAGACAATGCGTTTTTAGCGGCTAAACGACCAAATTTAACTGCTATGCAGGAAAAGCATCCGCATGGTTTGATCTCAGGTTCAGGTGAAGATGTCGGCCTGCCTGATGGTCAAATGGGGAACTCTGAAGTTGGTCATATGAATCTCGGTGCTGGCCGTGTGCTGTATCAGGACTTTACCCGTATTACCAAAGATATCCGTACTGGGGCTTTCTTCGAACATGAAGTGCTGGTGGATGCGGTTGAAAAAGCCAAAGCAGCAAATGGCGCAGTCCACATTATGGGCCTTCTTTCTGAAGGCGGTGTGCACTCACACGAAGATCATATCGTGGCCATGGCTGAACTGGCATTAAAACGTGGTGCTCAGGTTTATCTGCATGCGTTCCTGGATGGCCGTGATACGCCACCAAAAAGTGCGCAACCCTCTTTAGAAAAACTGGATGCATTATTTGCTCAATATCCGGGCCAGGGTCGTATTGTCAGCATGATCGGTCGTTATTTTGCCATGGACCGTGACAACCGTTGGGATCGTGTAGAGCAAGCGTATCGTCTGCTGACTGAAGGTGAAGCAATGCGTACTGCAGCTACTGCAGTTGAAGGTCTGGAACAGGCTTATGCTGCAGAGGAATCAGACGAATTCGTAAAAGCGACTCGCATTGGCGACACTGTGAAGATTCAGGATGGCGACAGCGTCGTATTCATGAACTTCCGTGCTGACCGTGCCCGTGAATTGACTCGTGCCTTTGTTGAAAAAGATTTTGCCGGTTTTGAACGTAAGGTTGTACCGAATCTGGCGAAATTCGTGATGTTGACTCGTTATCAGGCGACCATTGATGCGCCAGTAGCCTATATGCCAGAAGCGCTGGTAAATTCTTTAGGTGAGTATCTGTCGAACCTGGGCAAAACTCAGCTACGTATTGCAGAAACTGAGAAATATGCGCATGTAACGTTCTTCTTTAGCGGTGGCCGTGAAGATGAATATCCAGGTGAAAAACGTATCCTGATCCCATCTCCAAATGTTGCGACTTATGACCTGAAACCGGAAATGAGTGCCTATGAAGTAACAGATGAACTGGTGGCAGCGATCAATTCAGGCGAGTTTGACCTACTGGTTGTGAACTATGCCAATGGTGATATGGTCGGCCATACTGGTGTATTTGATGCAGCAGTGAAAGCCGTTGAAGCCGTGGATACTTGCTTAGGCCGAGTTTATGAAGCTGTGATGGCGAAAAAAGGTCATATGATTATTACTGCAGACCATG
Organism: Acinetobacter sp. YH12236; assembly: GCF_013417645.1. Taxonomy (NCBI): domain Bacteria; kingdom Pseudomonadati; phylum Pseudomonadota; class Gammaproteobacteria; order Moraxellales; family Moraxellaceae; genus Acinetobacter; species Acinetobacter sp. YH12236. The sequence goes on along the minus strand of NZ_VPDM01000019.1, from coordinate 51,761 downwards.
GTAATGTGGAGCAGATGCAGGATTATCAGAGCGGTCAAGTGCATACCCAACATACCACTGAACTGGTTCCATTTATCTATGTGGGTCCAAGCTCTGCAACAATCGCAGAAGGTGGCGTACTGGCTGATGTTGCACCAACCCTGCTGAACTTGATGCAAATTCCGGTACCAGCTGAAATGCAGGGTTGCAATCTTATTGAGCTGCACGCTTAATCTTTTATAAAACAGGTCTAAGAATGATAAAAACACATGGCAAGTCTGTAGTCTTATCCTGCTTACTGATGTGTTTGAGTCATTCCGCATGGAGTGCTGTTTCGACCGAGATGGCACTCGATGAACTGGAAATGGATGAACAGGTCTATAATGAAATTCCTGTTACATCCATCCAGGAATTTGTTCAGATTTATGGCATCGTCAAAGATAATTATATTCAAGACAAAAATGACGATGTGCTTTTCCAGCAAGCCATTCAAGGTTTGGTGAGTGGCCTGGACCGCTATTCCCGCTATTTATCTCCTGAAGACTATAAACAGCTGCGTGAATATACTGAAGGTGATCTGGCCAGTATTGATTTTGATCTGCATTTTAATCCACAGCTAAAACAATGGATGGTACAAGGCTTAAGTCTGGATGCTGATTCTGCCAAACAAGGCCTTCGCAATGGTGTCACAGTTTACAAGATTGATGATCAGGTCTTGAGTGCGCTGAAACGTGAGCAGGTGCGAGATTTATTAACCGGTGCCATTGGCTCTACTTTAACGCTCCAGCTTTCTGCGCAAAGTGTACCGATTACACTGGTCCGCAATACCAAAGTGGATACCGAGATTAAATCGACTTTACACAGTAATCAGGTTCTGGTGCTGCAGATCAAAGTTTTCCAGCAAGATACTGCTAATGAAATCAAGCGAATTATTGAAAGTTATTCAACCAATCGCCTGAAAGCAGTGCTGTTTGACTTACGTAATAATCCGGGTGGTTTATTGTCTGCGGCTGTTGAATCAGCAGATTTGTTCCTGAATCAGGGCATTATTGTCTCGACCAAGAGCCGTTCTGAAGGTAATCAGCAATTTCAGGCACTTCCAGGAATTGAATTTCAAAATCTGAAAGTCGGGATTCTAATCAATAACCGTTCGGCTTCCGCTGCAGAAGTATTTACTGCTGCTCTGAAAGAACATAATCGTGCCTGGGTGGTAGGGGAAAAGAGCTATGGCAAAGGGGTGGTGCAGAAACTGTTTCCTTTGAGCAATGGCTCTGCTTTGCAGATGACTGTATCGCAATACTTTAGCCCGAGCGGCAATATGATTGAAGGACAGGGGATTCAGCCACATTTCACCTATCCTCTCGGTCAGGATGCGCGTGAGGAGAGCTATCTGGATCACGTCACAGACTTGCTGCTCCTGCAGAAATAATTATTCCTCTTCTTCGGTATCCAGTCCGAATTTTTTCAGACGATAACGTAAAGAGCGAAACGACATACCGAGTTTTTTGGCGGCCAATGTACGATTCCAATGCGTCAGATTCAAAGCATTCAGCAGAATTTCTTTTTCAATCTTTTCTAAATACAGTTCCAGACCTTCCTCGGGGAGTTTCTTGGGAATAATGATCTGATCCGTAGATGAGGTCGGCTCTGCCAGATTTGCCGTTTCTGATAAGACAGGTGCCAGATGACGCAGTGGAGCAGTTTGCAGATGCTGAAGATCAATCTTGTCTTCATCACTCAAAGTAATAGCTCGTTCAATAATGTTACGCAGTTCGCGTACATTGCCCGGATAGTATTGCTCCAGTAAAAACTCCTTGCTCCGTTCCGTCAGTTTTTTCGCAGGAATCTCCCATTCCTGGCAGATCTTTTGAATAAAATGCTCAGCGAGGAGCAGAATATCCTGGCCGCGCTCACGCAGGGGTGGTAAGACCAGATCCATCACATGAATACGAAAGAACAAATCCTGACGGAATTTGCCTTGTTGTACCAATGCATCGAGATCCTGATGGCTGGCACTGATGACACGGAAATCGACATCAATTTCAGTGTCAGAACCGACGGGACGAATGCGTTTTTCCTGGACGGCACGTAACAGTTTAACCTGCATAGATAGCGGTAATTCGGCGATTTCATCTAAGAACAAACTACCTCCATGGGCAGACTGAATTAGTCCTTGTTTGTCCTGAGTCGCGCCAGTAAAGCTGCCTTTCTTGTGGCCAAACAGTTCACTTTCCATTAATTCAGTCGGGATTGCACCGCAGTTAATCGCGATAAAAGGTCCTTCATTGCGGTTACTAAGACGATGGACCAGATTGGCCACCACTTCTTTCCCGGTCCCTGATTCACCAGTAATAAATACCGGAGCTTGAGAACGGGCAATTTTTTTCAAGGTGACCCGCAATTGCTGAATAGGCAGAGATTGTCCAATCAGCAATTTATGTTCTAATGAGTCATTGGAATTATTCTGATAATAGTCTACTGGTTTATTTAGCGCTTTTTGCAGCAGTTGTTCCAGATGCTTTTGATTAATCGGTTTGCTGACAAAGTCAAATGCACCTGCCTTGAGTGCAGCAATGGCAATTTCCATATTACCATAGGCCGTTAGAACAGCTACCGGAAGGTGAGGGGAATGCTGGTTAATCCAGTCCAGTAATTGCAGACCATTGCCATCAGGAAGATTTAGATCTGTCAGACAGGCATCATATTGATGATCCCTAAGACATTTTTTTGCATCTTCCAGACGATGGGCAATATGCGTACGGATTCCCATGCGCATCAATGACATTTGCATGAGGGTACATAGATCTTCCTCATCATCCACCAATAAAACCAGTGGTTGTTGTTCCACAATATTTCCCCTTATTCCTTTTATGCTGTCACACGTTGACAGCTAATCCGAAAGCATGCGCCCTGTTCTTGTGAAATGTAGTTGAGTTGTGCCTGATTGGCTTCACAAAAACTATGTGATAAATATAGTCCGAGTCCCGTTCCATGGATAGACGTGCTGAAAAAAGGTTTAAATAATAATTCCTGATCATGGGTGGCAACACCAGAGCCAAAATCCCGGACATCTATCCATACCTTATGTTCATATGGGTGAATATTCAATTGAATATGGGGTGAATCCGGTGAATTATGACGGATAGCATTACGAATCAGGTTAATTAGAATCTGACGTAACTGGGCCTCATCAAACTGAATTGCCAGTGGTACATCAATATTAAATTGAATCTGGTCCGCCACATCTGCTAAATCTTCCTGAATAAACAGTGGTATAAATTCATTCAGCTGAATTACGACTGGATGGGTTTCTTTATTCTTCACCATATTCAGGGTGTCCTGAATAATCCGGTCAATCCGGGTGGCCTGTCGGCTAATCATCTGATGCAGAACTTGTTGCTGTTTAGGTTCAGAATCGAGATAAAGATCATTGGCCTGTACAATGGCAGCCAGAGGATTGCGAATTTCATGGGCAATACTGGCGGAAAGCTGGCCTAGAGCAGCAAGCTTTAACTGTTGCACCTGCTGATTAAGTTTGCGGGCATCTTGCAGCACGAGGAGCGTCAGAGTCTGGTGCGGCACAATCAGCTTTTGTACCTGCACGTGAATATTATAACGACTCTGCTGGGATTCAAATTGAAACCGCTCGCCATTTTCCAGATTTTCAAAACGGATCAGTTCAAACAGGTCATTTTGAGATTGGTATAACGAAAATCTTTCATGGGCATACATTGGCTCAATGCCGAGCAGATGACAGGCAGCCGGATTACTGAGCACCACATGGTAATTCTCATCTAAAACCAGATAGCCGGTTTCAATCTGTTCCAGAATATAGCGGTTAATATTCTGTAAGCGATATAGTTCCAGCGATTGAGAAAAATTCAGGTTTTCCAGAATCTGAAAGCGCCGTACCGCAATTTGTCCTGAGCCATAGACGACAAAAAACAAAAAGGCCAGCAGGGCACTATTCCCGATATTGGTAAGCGAGGAAAAGGCAAAAATACTGCCGATAAAATGCTGGTAGATGATACTAATCACCGCAATCAGGGTGATGATCAGGGCCTTCTTGGCATCGAGCAATAATGAGGCTGAAAAAATGGTAATAACAAAAATCAGTCCGAGATGCACGTTTGGACCCTGACTGGCCAAGGTCAATAAACTGAGAAAAAAGACATCGCTGGCAAAAATCAGAATGAACTGCGGCTGAATCAGGCGCTTTACCCATCTCAGCGTAAACAGCTGCACAGTATTGACGGCGACGCTAATCATTAAGGCATAGTGATAGAGTTTAGGATACTGATAATCTGTAGTCATATCAGGATAAGTCAGCAGAAAAATCAGCAACAGACCCGTGCTGATAATCAGGCGGTAGGCGCTATACCATAGGCCCAGATGATATTGATTCAGTTCAGAATAACTGGATGTTTGCGCCATAGGAACCGCATTAAGCAGAGGGTTAAATTAAGGTTTAATCAGGCCATAGCGCATTGCAAGATGGGTTAGTTTAACATCACTATCGATATTCAGTTTTTCGAAGATCCGGTAACGGTAAGTATTAACTGTTTTAACACTTACAAACAGCTTGTCGGCAATTTCCTGCGCGCTGATACAGTTCACTACCATCATGGCTACCTGCATTTCACGTTCAGACAGTGCGTCAAAAGGAGATTGCTGGGTATCGGACAGGTAAGAACTCGCCAGCTGTTCAGCAATGTCGGCACTGAAATATTTACCGCCCTGCATGACTTTATTGATGGCACGGACCATCTCTGATACAGGTGCACCTTTGGTGATATAACCTTTGGCACCTGCTTTCAATAATAGTGAAGGATAAGGTTCTTCAGCCAGGCCACTGACCGCAAGAACTTTGGTTTCAGGAGCAGTCTGTAGCAAACGGCGTGTGGTTTCTACACCACCGATACCTGGCATGTTGACATCTAACAGAACCACATTGGGATGATGCTGACGGACGAGGGTAATTGCTTCTTCACCAGATTCAGCCTGTCCAATCACCTGAACATCCGCATGGTCTTCCAGCATTCTGCAAATTCCAGTACGAACTAATTCATGGTCGTCGACAACTAAAACTGTGATCACCTAGACTCTCCCTCATTAAAAAATCATTTTTTTGTTACATAAAGCAAAATAAGCTTGCAATGAAACTACAAAATTAGCAATCCTATTCGCAGATTAAATCTGAAACTTATCACATAGTGTCAAGAACAAAAAATGTTCGGCATTGTGTTTAAATGTAAGGCATATTAGAGGTAATACGCAAATCAATCTTACCTCTGTTAGTTGAGTGAAGGAATAGTGAAGAAAATAAACAAGTCTTTAAGGCATCTACTCGGCCTGTCCGTGTTAATCAGCATGAGCACGACAAGTTTTGCTGAAATCATTATGAATTCTGGCACAACAGAGGGCGGATCCAGCATCAGCTGGTCTTCTGATGAAGTCAATCAGCTCATGAATGATAATTTGAGCGTATCTGCTGCAGAACCTTCACCACCAGGTTCAGCAACTGTTACGACGACGATTCGTCAGGGCAGTGCACCAGCACCAGTACCGACAAAACCTGTGCAGATTATTGATAATAGTCATTTTATTAATCAACCTGCTGTAAGTGCGCGTGCAGCTCTGGTGATGGATTCACAGACAGGTGAAGTGTTATTCAGTAAAAATACCAATAATGCTTACCCGATTGCGTCGATTACCAAATTGATGACTGCAGTAGTGATTTCAGATGCGCGTTTGAATATGTCTGAAAAAATTACCCTGCAACAGGCTGATTTTTCCTGTGCAGGCTGTAAGAGCTCAAGTTCTACCTTAAGAGCCGGGGACAGCATGAATCGTGCTGAAGCCTTATTATTTGCTTTGATGAAGTCTGAGAACCCGGCTGCAGCTGCATTGGCGCGTACTTATCCAGGCGGTCGTGCAGCCTTCATTGCGAAGATGAATGCCAAAGCTAAAGAGCTGGGCATGAATTCAACCCACTATATGGAATCTACTGGCCTGCATCCTGGCAATGTGTCTTCTGCACGTGATTTGGGGATTCTGGTCAATACCGCTTCACAGTATGGCCTGATCCGTCAATTCTCTACCACTGCCAGCTATGATTTCAACCTGGGTTACCGTGTATTGAAATCCAACAACACCAATTCACTGGTGCGTAATGGTGGCTGGAATATCAATCTGTCTAAAACCGGTTATATTAATGAAGCAGGACGTTGTGTCGTCATGCACACCACCTTGAATAACCGTCCTGTGGTGGTCGTGGTATTAGGTGCGGATTCAACTGCTGCACGTACCAATGATGCGACTCGTCTGATGACTTGGGTATCTAGCCTGCCTAAACAACGTGTTTAATCTTTTTTAAGCGCATATAAAAAGCCCTGCAATTGCAGGGCCTTTTATTTCAATCTAAATTACATATTAGAAAGAATTGATTCACGAACCTGTTCTAAAGTTGCGTCAATTGAAAGCATTACGGCATCAGAACATTGTTTGATCGCAGTATCCGGATCTTTCAGACCGTTACCAGTTACAGTACACACGATCACAGAACCTTCAGCAATTTTACCTGCTTTAATGTCACGGATTGCGCCACCGATTGAAGCTGCAGATGCAGGTTCTACGAATACGCCTTCATACATAGAAAGAAGACGTTGCGCTTCCAGAATCTCGGCATCAGTCAGTTCATCGAACCAGCCTTTAGAATCACGAACAACCGCTTTCGCATGGTTCCAGCTTTGTGGATTACCGATACGGATTGCAGTTGCAACAGTCTCAGGATTTGCAACAGGTGCACCACGAAGGAAAGGTGCAGCACCAGAAGCCTGGTAACCTACCATTGTTGGCAGACCTTCAGGTTTAGGACCAGTGAAGGCATCAGTAGCAGCGTCGTAAACCACTTGCTCAAACTCGCCAGCAGGCTGATTTGCAACCGCTTCGGTATAACCCATCCAGTGCGCAGTAATGTTACCCGCATTACCTACAGGCAGGCAGTGGTAATCTGGTGCACGGCCCAATTCATCCACGATTTCGTAAGCAATGGTTTTTTGACCTTGCAGACGGTATGGGTTGATTGAGTTCACGATAGTGACAGGTGCTTTGTCAGCGATTTCTTTTACCAGACGCATACCGTCATCGAAGTTACCGCGGATTTGCATGGTGATCGCACCATACATCATCGCTTGCGCCATTTTACCCATCGCAATTTTGCCTTCTGGGATTAAAACAAACGCCTTGATACCTGCACGCGCTGCATAAGCTGCTGCAGCTGCTGACGTATTACCTGTAGAAGCACAGATAATCGCTTTAGAGCCTTCTTCAACCGCTTTTGTTACCGCCATGGTCATACCACGGTCTTTAAATGAACCAGTCGGGTTTAAGCCCTCGTACTTCACATAAATTTCAACATTTTTGCCAATAATGCGCGGAATGTTCGCAAGCTTAATCAGTGGCGTGTTACCTTCACCCAGAGAAACGGCTTTAGTAGTTGCAGACACTGGTAAACGGTCGCGATAGCGGTCAACTAAACCAGTATAACGATTGGCATTCGACATGATGATGTTCCAATTGTGTGTAGAGCTTGGCAAGGGGAGAGTGTCCCCTCGACCCGATTAATTATCAAGCGATTCTAAACGAATTCGTACAATTTCGCCATGAATGACAGGAAGAGCTTGAATTTGTTTTAACGCTTCATCCATTTTCGCTTCCTTGACTGGATCAGTCAGGATCACGATAGGAATAAGATCTTTCAGACGTGACTGCTGCAGAATTGCATCAATACTGATGCCTTCGCGGCTTAGAATAGAGGTTACTTCAGCCAGTACTCCGGTTTGATCTTCAGCATTGATCCGGATGTAGTATCCAGTCGTCATTTCTTCACGTGGCAGGATTGGCAGGTCACTTAAGCTTTCAAAAGCCAGTTGTGGAATTGTACCAGCACCATCTTCAGTATAAGAAATATCACGTACGATATCCACGACATCTGCGACTACTGCAGAAGCTGTAGGACCTGCACCCGCACCTGCACCGTAATACAGTGTAGGACCAACCGCATTGGCTTGAACCAGAACTGCATTTTTTACACCATTCACATTAGCGATCAATTGCTCTTCAGGAATCAGGGTAGGGTGTACACGGAGTTCGATACCCGTTTCAGCACGACGGGCAATACCGAGGTGTTTGATACGGAAGCCCAAGTCTTCAGCATATTTCACGTCTTGTGCAGTAATTTTGCTAATGCCTTCAGTAAAGACTTTATCAAACTGCAACGGAATACCAAAAGCAATAGAGGCCAGTAATGTCAGTTTGTGTGCTGCATCGATGCCTTCTACATCGAAGGTTGGATCTGCTTCTGCATAACCCAGTTCTTGCGCTTCTTTCAGTACATCAGCAAAGGCACGGCCTTTATCTCGCATTTCAGTCAGGATGAAGTTGCCTGTACCGTTGATGATACCAGCCAGCCAGTCAATCTTGTTGGCTGCCAGACCTTCACGCATCACTTTAATAATTGGAATGCCGCCAGCTACCGCTGCCTCGTAAGCAATTTGCACAGCGTTGTCATCGGCAAGTTTGAACAGTTCATTTCCATGTTCAGCCAATAGGGCCTTGTTGGCAGTTACGACCTGTTTGCCATGCAGAATGGCTTCTTTAATCACTTCATAAGCAGGGTGAATACCGCCCATGACTTCAACCACCACATCTACATCAGGTTGACGTACGATATCGAGCAGATCTGCACTTTGTTTGACTGATTCAGGTAGATCCAGATCAGGACGCGGACGACGCGTACCAACATGGGTAATTTGAATTTCACGACCGGTGCGACGTTTAATCTCAGCAGCATTTTCTTTTAATAGTTTAAGGGCACCACCACCCACAGTACCAAGACCGAGGATTGCCAGACGAACTGGTTTCACGTCACACTCCAAATATAAACAGTTTTTTACGAGAGCCTAGATCATAGCTAAAAAAGCGGCCTGACTCTAGGGTCATTTCAGAATATCTTCATCTATAAAATAAAGTTAAATAACTAATTAAAATGAGTTATTTAAGTCGATCCAATAATTCTGATGTGCTCATATAGCCACCGAGGTAAAGTCCTTCAGAACTGTATACGCCCGGCGTACCATTGACACCAATATTAAGACCCATTTGATATTGATCTTTCACAGGATTTTTACAAGTCGTTGGTGTGATAGATCCACCGGCAATGGCCTGGTCGAAGGCTGCGCGACGGTCAGAATTACACCAGATGGCTTCCATGGCAGGCATATGCTGCTCGCCACGTGGCCAGGCAATATAACGCACCTCGATGCCTTTGCTGTTCATTTCATCCATCTGTTCATGGAATTTGTGACAATATGGACAGCTGACATCGGTAAAGACATAGATCACATGCTTGGTTTTACCTTTGGCTGGATAGATCAGCAGGTCTTCCGCTTTAAGGTTTGCAAAGATTTTCTTGTTCACGTCAGATTGCAGGGTTTCACTGACATTATGCAGCTCTTTATCACCAAGACGAATGACATCGCCCTGAATCAGATATTTACCGTCATTTGTCACATAGACGGGTGCCATACCTTCCAGGCTGACCCAAGACATGTTGGGTACTTCAGTAGTTTTAATACCCGTGATTTTTGCGTTAATGCCGGCTTTTTTGAAATGACCTTCTAGCGTGGAAATCAGGCGTTGCTGTGCATTACGTTCGCTAAGGTTAGAGGCTTCACCCGTCGCCGGTGCACTTGCTGTAAGCGTATCTTGCTTTTTATCTGAATTATTTGAATTGGAACATGCGCTCAGTCCCAGACCGGTAGCAAGCAGACAAGCGATAAAAATTTTGGTGCGGGCAAATGTCATAATAACCCTTTTTTTCTTGGACTAAAAACAGAGCATTAGCATAGCAAAAAAAGATAGAGCTACGTCAAACTTCTCAGTTTATTCTATTCAAATCAGCTCCTAAGCCCGTGGATGATGGGTTGCATGCAGTTGCTGCATTCTAACTTGTGCCACATGGGTATAGATCTGTGTGGTGGATAAATCACTGTGACCTAGCAACATTTGTACTACCCGTAAGTCAGCGCCATGATTAAGTAAATGCGTGGCGAAGGCATGGCGCAAAGTATGTGGAGACAGTTCAGCCTGAATCCCGGCTTGTAGTGCGTAGCGTTTAATGGCATACCAGAAATTCTGCCGGCTCATGATGCCGCCATGCTGGGTGAGAAACAGATAATCAGTCGCTGTCTTATAAAGTTGCGGACGTGCTTCCTGTAAATATTTTTCTACCCATTCACAGGCCATCTGTCCCATCGGCACTAGACGTTCTTTATTGCCTTTACCGACAATACGCAAATAGCCCTGTTTTAAATTAATCAGATCCAGACGCAGATTAATCAGTTCCGTCACCCGTAAACCGCACGCATAAAGCACTTCAAACATGGCACGATCACGTAAACCAAGGGCAGTATTAATATCAGGTGCATGAATCAGCGCTTCGACATCAGCTTCAGACAGGTCTTTCGGCAGGGCACGGCCCAGTTTTGGTGTTTTATGGGCAGCGACCGGATTGTCACTCCGCAGTTTTTGTTCCCGCAGGAATTTATAAAAAGAACGTAAGGCGGACAAACATCGTGCAATTGAACGTGGACTTTTTTGCTGTTTGGTCAGTTCAATCAGCACATCGGAAATATCATCATGGTCCCATTCCGGTAAAGGTTTAACCAGACATTCGGCACACTGGATCAGATCAGACAAATAGGCATTTCGGGTATGGGGGCTCACTGTCTGGGCAATCAGATAATCACGAAAACCCTGTAAGTAACTGAAAGCTTCAGGAATCTGAACTGGACTAGGAATGCGAGGTTTTTTATTCAGCATGATGTTTAATGAAGATAATTTTTAAAAGCGAGAAGCCTGATTGCTATTCTCCACTCTAGTTTAATTTTACTGACATGTCGATTTGCTATACAGCTAAGAAGAAATGTAATTAATACTTATTTGTTAATTATTCTCATTTGTTTGTATACTGTACAAAAGTCTTAGGAATTTTCACGGTGCGTTTGTCTGATTTGAAAGCAAAACAAACTGCCATCATTCGAAAAGTTAATCGAACTACTGATGGTAAAGGCGCTTCCCACGATGTTGTGGCCAGTCGCTTGGAAACTTTAGGTTTTGTACCAGGGACTCAGGTACAAGTCATTACCAAAGGTATTTTTGGTGGGGATCCGATTCTTATTCAGGTGGGGTTTACGCGTTTTGCTTTACGAAAATCGGAAGCGGCCAAGATTGAAATTGAACAGGGAGCCGCGGCATGAGTGATACCTTACGTATTGCCCTTGTCGGTAACCCAAACTGCGGTAAAACTTCTTTATTTAACCATTTAACCGGATCTCGTCAAAAAGTCGGCAACTATGCCGGGGTTACGGTTGAGCGTAAAGTCGGGAATTTTACACTTCCTTCAGGCAAACCGGTACGCGTACTGGATCTGCCAGGAACTTATAGTCTGGATGCGACCAGCCCGGACGAAGAAATTACCCGTAATGTGGTTCAGGGTAAAATTGCAGAAGAAGGCCAGCAGGATACTTTCCTGTGCGTTGTAGATGCAACCAACCTAAAACTGCATCTGGGCCTGGTACTGGAAATGATTCAGCTGGGTCGTCCAATGCTGGTGGTGCTGAACATGATGGATGAAGCACGCCGTCGCGGGATGCAGATTAATACCCAGAAACTGTCTGAACGTCTGGGTGTACCTGTGGTTGAAACGGTAGCTGTGCGTACTTCAGGCATTGAAAACCTGAAAAATGCACTGGATAAAAACAAGTTTTCTGCTCCGCAAACTGAACTCAGCGGTTTGAGTGGCGATCACCATCATCAGATTACCAGCATTCTGAAAGATGTGGTGAATTATGCCGATCAGGAAGATAAACGTACTGATTTTCTGGACAAGATATTCCTGCATCCGGTATTGGGCCTGCTTAGCTTAGCCATTATGATGTTTGTGGTGTTTCAGGCGGTCTTTGCTTGGGCTGCGCCATTCATGGGTGGGATTGAAACTTTCTTCGGCTGGTTGGGCGAGTACATGGGTGGACTGATCGCTCATCCTTTATTAAACAGCTTGGTGGTTGACGGGATTATTGCCGGCGCGGGTGGGGTAGTGGTCTTTCTGCCGCAGATTCTGATTCTGTTCTTCTTTATTCTGGTACTAGAAGAGTCCGGCTATTTACCACGTGCCGCCTTCCTGCTGGATAAATTGATGTTTAAGGCAGGTCTTTCGGGCCGAGCCTTTATTCCATTATTGTCCAGCTTTGCCTGTGCCGTACCGGGAATTATGGCTTCAAGAACGATTAGTGACCCACGTGACCGTCTGACCACGATTTTTGTGGCGCCACTGATGACCTGTTCGGCACGTCTGCCAGTATATGCTTTGCTGATTGCAGCCTTCATTCCTGAGCAAACCGTGTGGGGCTTCATGAATCTGCAAGGTTTGGTGTTATTTGGTCTGTATATGGCCGGTATTCTAAGTGCACTGATTGTTTCCTTTATCCTGAAATTTTTCCATAAGGACAAGTCACAGCATATGCTGTTGATGGAGCTGCCAAGTTACCGTTTCCCGGATGTGAAAAACGTCTGGATTGGCCTACTGGATCGCGGCAAAATTTTCTTGAAGCGTGTCGGCGGCATCATCTTTGCATTATCTATTCTGCTATGGTTCCTGTGTACGTTCCCGCAGCCACCAGAAGGTGCAACTTTACCGGATATCGATTATTCCTTTGCCGGGATGCTGGGCCATGTGATGCAACCTATTTTTGCACCATTGGGCTTTAACTGGCAGATCTGTATTGCACTGATTCCGGCGATGGCAGCGCGTGAAGTTGTCGTGGCAGCACTAGGTACGGTTTATGCCTTGTCTGCAGTCGATGAAGATGCCATGTCTGAGGGTCTGGCGGCACTGATTAGTGGCGGCGGTGATTTGGGCTGGTCGATCGCGACCGGCTTGTCTCTACTGGTATGGTTTATTTATGCACCACATTGTCTGGCGACCTTAGCCACTGTGAAGCGTGAAACCGGTTCATGGAAAACGGTCAGCTTTATGACCTTCTACCTGTTTGGTTTGGCATATTTCATGTCATTCCTGACTTATCAAATTGCATCACATTATTTGGGTTAAACTGGCTGAAGGGAAACCTTGGCTCGATCTGACTGATCATGTGAATGGGAGATTGAGATGATTGAAATTCTGATTGTAGCGGTACTGGTTGTCTGGAGTGCGCTCGTGGTATTTAAAAAGGTATTTCCGAATACCTCACGCTCAGTCTTCCAGAAGCTGTCTGATACCTGTGCAGCCAAAGGCTGGCATACGCTGGCGAAATGGTTAAAACCGGCTATGGCCAGTGGCTGTGGTGGTAACTGTGCCTGTCCGGCATCGGAACAAAGCTCAAGTACAAAACCTAAAGCTCAGGCAGTGAAATGGAAGTAAACTTTCATTCTGTTTAAGAATAAAAACTGAGCATGCAAATGAGTAGGGAGCTTAGAAATAAGCTCCCTAATTTTTTATTTTTTAAAAACTTATTAATTTATCTAGGTGAAAAGAATCCACTATTTTTCTATATTATGAATGGAAGCGTTATCTGATTTTCCTTTCAAGTTATGGATAGCATAGTCTTAACTTTTATTCCCATGATGGCTCCAATAAAAATTTATTAATTATTAAACCGATTAAAGATGAAGATTTAACGATATTTTTTTACGCCCTGACACAAAAAATGCCAGAGAAAGTCAAAACAGAAAAAGCATTCAAAACAGCAAAGTGCTACCATTTCGTCAGTTTTAAAATAGACCAGAAAATGGGGCGAAAATGTTAATACAACGTGGTGGATTAAAAGTCGTTGCAGGACTCGGGATTTCAGGTGTTGCAGCGGTCAACTTCTTACATGACCAGGGCTACCGCGTTGCAGTAACGGACTCAAGAGCTACCCCACCAGGACATGACCAGATTCCTGCGGAAGTACAGACTAGTTTTGGCAAGTTTGACCAGAATCTGTTGCTCTCTGCCGAAGAAATTATCATCAGCCCGGGACTCGATCCAAAACTGCCTGAAATCCAGGCAGCACTAGATCAAGGTATTCCTGTGGTAAGTGAAATCCAGATTTTACGTCGTGCGACTGATAAGCCGATTGTGGCGATTACCGGTTCCAATGCCAAAAGTACCGTAACTACTTTAATCGGTCTGATGGCAGCGAATGCGGGTAAAAAAGTGGCGGTTGGGGGGAATCTTGGTCGTCCAGCACTGGATCTGACCAAAGATGATCCTGAACTGTATATTTTGGAGTTGTCGAGCTTCCAGTTAGAAACCACATCAAACTTGCAGGCTGAAGTGGCTGTTGTTCTGAATATGAGTGAAGACCATCTGGATCGTCATGGCGACATGATGGGTTATCACACCGCCAAACACCGTATTTTCCAAGGCGTGAAAAAAGTGGTGTTTAACCGTGATGATTCACTGACCCGTCCACTGGTTCCAGATGCAACACCGATGCAGAGCTTTGGTTTGAATGCACCCGACATCAACCAGTACGGTATTCTCAAAGATAAGGATGGCACGATCTGGCTGGCACGTGGTCGTGAACGTCTGCTCAAAAGTTCTGACATGTACATTCAAGGTACCCATAATGTGGCGAATGCCTTGGCTTGTCTGGCTCTAGGTGAAGCAATTGGCCTGCCAATGGACGTTATGCTGGATACGTTAAAAACCTTCAAAGGTTTGGAACATCGCTGCGAATTTGTTAAAGAAGTCAATGGGGTACGTTATTATAATGACTCCAAAGGAACCAATATTGGTGCAACACTGGCAGCACTTGATGGCTTGGGCATGGCAATCGAAGCTCAAGGTGGTAAAGTTGCCATTATTCTTGGCGGTCAGGGTAAAGGTCAGGACTTTACTGCTTTACGTGACTCATTATCTAAGTATGCAAAAATAGCTGTATTAATTGGTGTGGACCGTCCAATTATTGAAAAAGCCATTGCGGGTACAACTGAGCTGGTGCATGCAGAAAGCCTGCAGGAAGCAGTAGAAATTTGTCAGAAGCGCACTCAAGCACATGATGTCGTGTTATTGTCTCCTGCATGTGCAAGTTTTGACATGTTCTCCGGTTATCCGGAACGTGGTCGGAAGTTTGTGGCCTATGTGAATGAACTCAATTAAGAATAACAAGGATTCGTGATATGGCTGAGTTTGCTCAGACTGCGATCAATAAAATTAATCAATTTTATCAGCAGTGGGTACCTAAGTTACCCGCTGAAGTTAATCCGCGTAATGTGCTGATTTTTTGTGTGCTGGCTTTGCTGTGCATCGGTTCGATCATGGTGGCATCGGCTTCGATGCCTTATGCGGAACGGATGCATGAGAATGCTTTCCATTATGTGACCCGACATGCGATCTCGATTCTGGTTGCGGCGGGTGCAGCCTTTTTAGCCTATAAAGTTCCATTAAAAGTCTGGTTCAATAACACTTTCTTTTTATGGATTATTACCATTGTTTTGCTGGTCGCCGTACTCTTTGTCGGGACTGAAGTAAACGGCTCCAAGCGCTGGATTCGGGTAGCCGGTTTTACCTTGCAGGCTTCCGAAGTCGCTAAGGTCATGATGGCGATTTTTACCGCTGACTATGTAGTCCGTCGTGCTGAAGAGGTTCGTAATAATATCAAAGGCTTGGTACGATTAAGTGCCATCATGGGTGCAACCGTTGGCCTGATTATTCTTGAGCCTGACTTAGGGGCAACAGTGGTAATCACCCTGACCATGCTCGGTGTATTCTTCCTGGCTGGTGCACCCTGGATTCAGTTCGGTGTCGCTTTTATTACTTTATTGGGTGCATTTGCTGCTGCGATTGCTCTGGAACCTTATCGTTTACAACGTTTATTGTCTTTCTCGAATCCTTGGGAAGATCCGCTTGGTACCGGTTATCAGCTTTCGAATGCCTTGATGGCGTTTGGTCGTGGCGAATGGACCGGGGTAGGGCTAGGCCACAGTATCCAGAAAATGTCATATCTGCCGGAAGCGCATACTGACTTTATGTTGGCGATCTTAGGGGAAGAATTTGGTTTCTTGGGTATTTCTACCATTCTGATTCTGTCCTTTACCGTGATGGTCTGCTGTATCCGGATTGGACATCGTGCCTTGCAGCATCAATACTTGCGCGCAGGTTATCTGGCTTATGGGATCAGTATCATTTTCCTGTTACAGATTCTGGTAAACGCCGGGATGAATATGGGTCTATTGCCAACCAAAGGTTTGACCCTGCCATTTATTAGTTATGGTGGTTCATCACTCATTGTCTGTGCAGTGATGATCAGTTTGATTCTGAAAATTGACTCAACGACTCAACAAGTTAATCCAAGTCGGGAAGAGTCAAGCTTCTAGATTAGACGGACGCTGTGGATCGGGCTGAGCATGGTCAAGTACTGTGCTCGGCATGACAGTTCCACAGTTCAGGCAACGCACAAAAGTACTTTTTGCCTTAGAAAGTGGAATCAGCGGAATAAAAAATAAAGAAAAATAATTACGCTGCTGTTTGAGTTCATACCCAGAACGGGTTCGGCAGACTGGACAAAGAAACTGACTTTTCTCAATGACTTTGGTTTTCGGTCCTACACCAAAAATAAAAAACATTTTTATAGTCCTCACTCGCCTTTGTTATTGCTTTTAGCTTAAGTGAAAACCTGTTTTTATAAATAGTGACCTTGTAGCTCAGTTGTATGCGGGATTCGGGAAATATCCCATTGTGCGACGGCTTGTTCGAGCATATGAGCAGGGCGATCCAGTTCTACGGGCACCTGACAGAGGGCTTGAAGTGCTTTTTGCAAGAGCAGGGGAGCCTGATCAAGATCCAGTGCTTGCGCCAAGTTTTGTTTAGATAGTTTCTGGCCCTGATCATTCATTGCCAGTGGTAAATGCATATAGCTTAAACGCGGATAACCTAGTAATTGACCTAGGTAAATCTGACGTTCAGTGTTGTCCAAAAGGTCTGTGCCACGGACTACATGGGTCATGCCTTGCAGATAGTCATCGACTACGACTGCCAACTGATAATTCATGATGCCATCACGGCGTTTTAAGACAAAATCGCCCAAGTCCTTTTTCAGTTGTGAGCAGTGTCGGCCTTGCAGACGGTCTTCAAAACAGATTTCAACATCTTCAACTTTGACCCGAATCGCCTGATGTTCAAAAGACAAACCTAAGTCACGACAGGTGTCCTGATAAATATGATTAGAACCCAGCATTTTGCGGGTACATTGGCAGGCATAGACCAGACCCTGCTGACGCAGTTGTTGGATCACATTTTCGTAAATATCCAGACGATCTTTCTGATAAATGATTTCACCATCTGGCTCGAATTCAAAAGCATCCAAGGCACGCAAAATATGTTCTTCGCTGCCGGGATAAATTCGCGGGATGTCGGTATCTTCAATGCGGACTAGCCAGCGCCCCTGATGGGCTTTGGCATCGCAGTAACTAGCGACTGCGGTAATGAGAGAACCAAAATGCAAAGGGCCGGTTGGCGATGGCGCGAACCGGCCCACGTAATTCTCTTCAGCTTTCCCTTCCTTTGATAAAGGGAGGGTCAGGGAGGGATTACTTAAAGACATGCTTAACCGTTATTTTGCTTCTCTTTGATCTCTGCCAAAGTTTTGCAGTCGATACATAAAGTTGCAGTTGGACGTGCTTCTAGACGGCGCAGACCAATTTCGATACCACAAGTTTCACAGAAACCGTAGTCATCGTTTTTAATCGCTTCGATAGATTGCTCGATTTTGCGGATCAATTTACGTTCACGGTCACGAGTACGAAGTTCGATGGCAAATTCTTCTTCCTGAGTCGCACGGTCGTTTACATCAGGGAGTGCAGTGTTTTCGTCTTGCATCGTATTTAAAGTACGATCAACTTCTGACATCAGTTCAGCTTTCCATGCCATCAAGATTTGGCGGAAGTGTTCAAGCTGCCCTTCAGACATGTATTCTTCATTTTTTTTAGGTTGATAAGGTTCAATACCAAATAAGCTAGCAGTAGAACCACCCTCAGTCGTTTTCGGCTTAGATTTGCGCACACGTTTTGTAGGTTTTTCCTCTACAACATCAGTTTGTTCGTCTAAGACTTGATTTTGGTTGTCATTCGCCATTTAGGGCATTCCTCATCATATGCGTATGTTAATACGCAAAAAATATGGTGATATGCAATTTTTATCCACCCTGTAGAAAGATTATCCTCCTACGGGGGTCGTCATCATATAGACTTTTTATGCTTTTTGATAGTCTTTGATGTCTGGATTATAGATATCACATTTCCTTTGGTTGCAATAAAGTAATTCAAAAAAAATAAAATGCAAAGTTAATAACCTGAAATTTCGGTATTAATATTTTGCTGGCTTAAGGTCACACGTTCGATATGTGTATCGAACTCCCCATTTTGTTTCAAATGTAATACACGATAGCCAGGTGCCGCCTGGTCTAGCGCGAATTCATCACTCTTGGGTTTGAACTGTACGCTGGTCGATGGCGTCGATAAAAACTGGATACCGTGCCATTCATTGCAGGAATCCTGATGCACATGACCAAACAGAACCAGCTTCACATTCTGGTGCCGGGCCAGTACATCTTTTAGATCTTCGGCATTCTTTAGCCGGTGCTGGTCAATCCAGTGCGACTTCATCGCAAAAGGATGATGATGGCAAGCCACAACCACATGCTGATTACGATATTCAAGCAATAATTGGTCTAGCTGTTCCAGTTGAGCCTGCTCTACCCAACCATCTATCCGATCCTGGACTGCACTATTTAGTAAAATCAGGGTCCAGTTGCCAAAATGAATCGCATGAGCCTGATCTCGATCCTGATAAAAAGGAAAGACCTTGATGTCATCATGATTGCCCGGAATCTGGTAATAGGGCACCTGGCAAGACTGGATATATTTTAAATAACGCGTATAGGTTTCTGCGATCGGCACCTGTGCCAGATCACCCGTATGTACGAGTGCATCCATTCCTGGAAAATTATACTGAATATGCTGCATGACTTCATGGAAGCTCTGCTCGGGATTCATATTCGCGAATTCCAGATTGGGCTGATCCATCAAGTGGGTATCAGAAATCTGGATAATGGTCCATTCTTGTGGCGATGCAGGACTGAATTGTTCCGATGTCATGTCTGCCCCCTTAAACCTGATGGGACAGCCTGTTGATGCTGTTGTAGCCATTGTAAGGCCATAATCACAGGTGCATTTCTAAGGCGACCATTATTCAGCAGGGTCGGAATATCGGCATAATCCAGAATGTGCAGCTGGATATTTTCCCCTTCATCCGGCATACCAAAAACACCGCCTTCTTCAGGCAGTTCAGTCTGGGCGACATAAAGATGAAACAGTTCCGAGCAGGCACCGGCAGAAGGGTAGAAACTGAAAAGATGCTGTAAGGAATCAACAGTGCAGCCTGACTCTTCGAAAGCTTCGCGGCGAATACAGGTCTCAGGCGTTTCATCGCCATCCAGTACACCGGCAATGACTTCTAGTTGCCATGGCGTATCCTGATCATCCAGCCCGCCAATACGGAACTGTTCAATCAAGCCGAATTTTTGCTGTTGATCGTTATACAGCAGTACCCCAGCGGCTTCAGGACGATGGATGAGCTCACGCTGCAATGCAGGTGTATAAGATTCCTGATGGAAGACACGATGACGTAACGTGACTTTTTCCACCTGAATAAATCCCCGATATAAAAACTCACGGGCCTCTATCCTAAAATCTTTTTTATTATAAGAGGCTTGTTTAATAATATTCATAACTCAGAAAAGGATGAAATAACTTATTTTTTTCATCCTATCTGAGATTTTTATGAAAACAACTGTTTTTTTTACGGTTTTACACCTTGTGGTACAATTTTTGACCAGAGCTGTGGAAATCGTTTTTCATCTGCTTAAGGCCGGCTTCAATCTCTGCCTGCGTTACAGCCGGGGTTCCATCAGCAGATAACTGGCTGGCATAATCCCGCACATTCTGGGTGATTTTCATTGAACAGAACTTTGGTCCGCACATCGAGCAGAAGTGAGCTGATTTATGCGCCGCTTTTGGCATGGTTTCATCATGCATGCTGCGTGCTGTGTCCGGATCTAGACTCAAGTTAAACTGGTCTTCCCAACGGAATTCAAAGCGGGCTTTGGACAGGGCATTGTCACGCGCTTGTGCTCCCGGATGACCTTTGGCCAGATCAGCAGCATGTGCAGCAATCTTGTAGGTAATGATGCCATCTTTGACATCTTTCTTGTTCGGCAAGCCTAAATGTTCTTTCGGTGTCACGTAGCAAAGCATTGCCGTACCGTACCAGCCAATCATCGCGGCACCTATCGCCGAAGTAATGTGGTCATAACCCGGTGCGATATCTGTGGTTAACGGCCCAAGAGTATAAAAAGGCGCTTCCTTACAGACTTCCAGCTGCAGATCCATATTTTCCTTAATCATATGCATCGGTACATGGCCAGGACCTTCGATCATCACCTGTACATCATGTTCCCAGGCACGATGCGTTAGTTCACCTAAAGTCCGTAGCTCGGCAAATTGCGCTTCGTCATTGGCATCCTGAATACAGCCCGGACGTAAGCCATCCCCAAGGCTGAAAGACACATCATAGGCTTTCATGATTTCACAAATTTCATCGAAATGAGTATAGAGGAAGTTTTCCTGATGATGTGCCAGACACCACTGTGCCATGATCGAACCACCACGTGACACAATACCAGTCAGACGATTCGCGGTCAGTGGTACATAACGCAATAACACACCGGCATGAATCGTGAAGTAATCCACGCCCTGTTCAGCCTGTTCAATCAAGGTATCTTTAAAGATTTCCCAGGTCAGGTCTTCAGCTACACCGTTGACTTTTTCTAGTGCCTGATAAATTGGTACGGTACCGATTGGCACTGGAGAGTTACGGATAATCCATTCACGGGTTTCATGGATGTTTTGACCAGTCGACAGATCCATAATAGTGTCGGCACCCCAGCGGGTCGCCCAGGTCATTTTTGACACTTCTTCTTCAATACTTGAACCTAGTGCGGAGTTCCCGATATTGGCATTGATTTTCACCAGGAAATTGCGCCCGATGATCATTGGTTCCAGTTCAGGGTGATTGATATTGGCAGGAATAATGGCACGGCCTGCAGCGACTTCCTGACGGACAAATTCAGGGGTGATTTCCTGTAAATTTTTGGCACCAAAATTCTGTCCCGG
Source organism: Acinetobacter sp. YH12236 (assembly GCF_013417645.1). Taxonomy (NCBI): domain Bacteria; kingdom Pseudomonadati; phylum Pseudomonadota; class Gammaproteobacteria; order Moraxellales; family Moraxellaceae; genus Acinetobacter; species Acinetobacter sp. YH12236. The sequence goes on along the minus strand of NZ_VPDM01000019.1, from coordinate 30,503 downwards.
ATGCTGACGCATATCGGTCCCTTCCAGCTGACGCAAGTTTTCCCGAATCGCGATATATTCCATTTCCGGCGTAATAATGCCCTGTTTGGCATAGTGCATCTGGGTCACATTCTGGCCAAGTTTAGCCCGGCGTGGTTTCTGAATATGGGCAAAGCGGATATTGGCAGTACGGATATCGCGCAGACGTTGGCGACCAAACTCAGAACTTAAATCATCCAGCATTTCTGTGTCATTACGTTGTTCAATCCAGCCTTCACGCAGATTTGGTAGGCCTTTATTCAGATCAATTTCAACATTTGGATCGGTATAAACCCCTGAAGTGTCATAGACCATCAACGGTGCATTATATTCACCGCCCAGACCAGTCGGAGTTTCGCTGAGAGAAATTTCTCGCATGGGCACCTGAATATCAGGACGCGAGCCTTGCAGATAAACTTTACGGGAAGCCGGCAGAATGCGGGTCAGATCGCGCGCTTCCTGCTCGTGTGGAGTAAGGGGAGTTTCAGAAGAAAGATTCGTTAACTGGCTCATTACAATGATCCTTATGAATGACATCAACGAATCAAGCACGACCAAAAACGTGGACAGAATTATCTGGGAGTAGATAAAACAAGGGTAGTCGTTTTTAGATGGCTTGATTCCTACGCAGGTATTAACCTGATCAGGTTCAACGGTACTCACTATCAAATGGCCGAAAAGGCTGATTTAAGTGATCTCAGCGAGTTATTACTCGCGCTCCGTCAAGCGAGGCTAAATCTTAGCTTAGTTGGTATTTAAAAAGTAGCTTTAAATTGGGAGGAGTTGCTGATTTTCGGCTATCTCATCGATTTTTAAGAAAAGATTGTTTTAAAGACAGATCGCATCCTTAAAGCAGTCTTTACCATAGTTCTGTGAGGGTGGGGTGACTTGAGCATAATATAAAATCTGTTCAGTGCTGGAACGGTCACGATATTCCGCAGCTAAGGCACGCTGACGCTGTTCAGGATTCATGTCCAGAAACTCTAAAAATAATTGCGCCTGTGTCGATAACTTGGATTTCTGACCACGCGCTAGACCAATAATAGTTTCCAGATGGCTGGTTTCTACTGAATAACGGTCACGATAATCCTCAGAGATTGGCGATTGCTCGCTGCCTCTGAACAGGAAATAAGTATATTGTTTCAGCAGATATTCGGCATCGCGCTGATAGCTACTTTTCGGATAAGTTTGCAGATAATCTTCCCAGAATAAAGCGCGAGCGGCAATATTGGCAGCTTCAAGCTGTAAGCGTTTTTCGACCAAGACCGGTTCCATATTCTGCTCAGCCAGATTTTCAATAAATACCTTTTCGGCAGCTGGTAAATACGGCGCAAAGATACGTACCAGATATTCCGGGCTACGACGATATTGTAGCGTGCCATTGCCCTGATCCAGCAGTTCTACATAGGCCTGACCTTTATGCTTCAATAAATACTGGTCGCGTGTGGTCAACTGTTCAAAGTGGCTTTGCTGAATAGTAGGATGCTGAGCCATATCTAAGGCATATTGCTCGAAAGCACGCTGCTGAAATTCGGTACGTTCCACATGCAGGAAGCGTTGATACATTTCTGTGGAACGCTGCATCAGGTGTTTCTGCTCGGCCAGTTCCATGAGCGGCAGACACACTTTAAGGTCCTGATTAATCTGTTCCAGTGCAAAAGTGGTGCGCTGTTCATTAATCTGGGACATGTTTTTTTCAATATTTTCACACATGAGGGTGAAATCGTTCGCGGGAGATTGAACTGTTTTAACCTCGGCCTGTTCCATTTCAACTTGCGGTTCTGAGGATTGCTGGCATCCGCCTACGAACAGCAAACTGCTGAAAACAAAACAAACTTTGAATATCGAATGAATTCGCGTTAACACTATGCTTCAGGACTCTATATAGATGAAATCAGAAATAACTGCCTTACTGGGAGCTATATTGTATAGATCTAATTCAAGTTCTATGTGTAGTATTGTGAATGGCTTTGTTAAGCTAGGATGCAGGAAGGGGAAAATAGGAGGAATATTGAATAAAATCGTGGATCTATAAGAGAAAATTAATAAAAGTCATACGTAAAAAATCAAAAGAAATCTTTAGTATTGCTGGGTTTAAAGCGCCTTAATCTGATGATTGAAATGGCTGTAGGGGTGAAAACTATAAAATGAAATTAAAACTCATCGTCAGTGTCTGTTTATTGGGTGTCAGTCCGACACTGTTTGCGCTGGATCTGCTTGAAGCTTATCAGCGTGCCCAGCAAAATGATCCGAACTGGCAGGCGAATCTGTTGCAATACCAGTCGGACCAGCTCAATCTGGGCATTGCCAGCGGAAATTTATTGCCGACTGTGACTTTATCTGGAAATGTAACCCGTAAAAACCAGTCTGCTGATAATTCATCGATAGAAGGTTTGCCTGCCGAATTTGGGGAACTACAAGGTTCGAGTACGACCACGCGTCAGATTGCAGTCACTGCACGTCAGCCTTTATTCCGCTGGGATGCCTGGCAGGGTTATAAGCAGGTTAAAACCTCGGTAGAACTCAGCGAAGTTAATTTACGTCTGCAAAAGCAGCAGCATATTTTGCAGGTGGCAGAAGCCTATTTTAATGTTTTACGTCAGCAGTCTTTAACCACAGCTTATTTACAGGAAGAGCAGGCTTTATCAGAACAGTTAAGGATGATGAATGCCAAACTTCGAGAAGGGCTCGTAGCGAGAAGTGATGTCAGTGAAGCCAATGCCCAATATCAGAGTGCGCAAGCTAACCGGATTTCTACACAGGTGCAGTTGGTTCTAGCTCAGGAACAGTTGGCTCAGTTGATTGGACCTTATCAGGAAAATCTGGCGGTTCTGCGTGAGGATTTCCAGTTCCAGAAACCTGTTCCAAGTAATATCGGTTCCTGGACCGAACTGGCACAAAACCAGAATCTGGAAATTTTGCAGGCACGTTTGCAGAAACGCTATTCTGAAGATGCCAAACGGGTGGAGCAGGCTGCTCTCTATCCTCAGGTTGAAGCCGTTGGAATCTATGGCTATTTGAAGCAGACCCCTGAAACAGTGTTATCAACCAATGGGGATTTTGACCAGATTGGTGTCGAAGTTAACTGGAACCTGTTTACCGGGGGCCGAACCCAAAAAAGTATTCGTCAGGCCGGCGTAAATGTGCAGCGAAGTGAAGCCCAACTGGATGCTGCCATTCGCAAAGCCAACACCGATGTCAAACAGTCTTATCTGCAGGTAGAAACGGATGAGGCCAAGCTGAATGCACGTAAAGCAGCGATGCAGTCTTCAGATATCGTTTCTCAAGCTTCCAGAGCTCAATATCAGGAAGGTTTAAAAACCATGGTGGATGTATTACTGGCCCAGCGCAATGCCTTCTCTGCCAAGACTGACTATCTGAATGCCAAATATGATTATTTGCTGCATGTACTGCAATTACAGGCTTCAGTAGGACAATTGACAGAAAAGGAACTGGCAGAGATGAATGCCTGGCTCATTGAATATGACCGTTCTTAAAGACGACTAATGAGTTGTCATCAAACTTTCATGATGGTCATGCTTTAATGACATTTCATGATGTGTTCTTGCCTTTTCCTGTTCTGGAGTAGATTTCCTTGAGTCCCAATAATCCTGTGCTCAGTCATCATATTTCTTCGCAATTCAATGAAGAATTGCAGGATGTAAATACCAAGTTCATGACCATGGGTGGCATGGTAGAACAGCAGGTAGCCAATGCCATTCATGCGCTGCTGGATACAGATGCTGCCATGGCGGTCGATGTGCAGTTTCAGGACAATATTGTGAACCGCCTGGAAGGTGAAATTGATGAGGCACTCACCCTGATTTTGGCTCGCCGTCATCCTGCTGCTATTGATCTGCGCATGGTGCTTGCCATGTCCAAGGCCAATACCGATCTGGAACGGATTGGAGATGAAGCATCGAAAATTGCCCGTATTGCCCAGACTTTGTGTGAAGAGGGTGGTTCACCACGCGGTTATATGGAAACCCGACATATTGGTAACCAAGTTCGAGTGATGATTCATGATGCATTGGATGCCTTTGCTCGTCTGGATATAGACCAAGCGCTGCGCGTGATGCAGGCCGATGCCGATATTGACCGGGAATATCAGTCCGCTACCCGTACCTTAATGACTTATATGATTGAAGATCCACGGCATATTAGCCGAGTGATCAATGTGCTTTGGGTGCTACGCTCACTGGAACGCATTGGAGACCATGCACGTAATATTTCGGAACAGGTCATTTATATGGTCAAGGGCCTGGATGTACGGCATAGCAGTGTCGAAGAAATTGAGCAAAAATTTCAGCGTTAAGCAAACCTAAATAATGATAAAAAGCCTGCATTGTGCAGGCTTTTTTTATTTCAAAAATATATTCTTGATATTGTGAAAGCTAGATAGGATAGGCGTTCCTTAATATTACTATGAGAAAAATCACATAAATAACAATTACTAATAATCGTTATAAATTTAATTAAAAGAAATGTGAACTATTTATCAAAAAACATACAAAAGTTGTATATAATTTAGCAAAATGCGGGTTGATTTATGAAAATGGAATTATTTTCAGAAAGTGAAAAGATTTTTTCATGTGCTCATCAAACCTATAGATAAGAAAGAAAAACGAAGCTCTTTTGTTATCAGTCACATACTTCTGGTCTAAACCTAACCCTGCATTAATTTACTCAGTGAAATTATATATTTAAGAGAAAATTCATGATCATTGATGAAAGTCAAAGAGAAGCTTCCCGAATTTATTTTTCTGTGCAGTTAAAGTTTGTGATCGCGTTAATGGGTGCGTGTTTTTGGACCGTATTTTCCATCTGGATTGCTCAGGACTAGATGCATGATTTGAGCAGCTATATCGGTTATTTTTGGGCTATTTTCCTGATCTATGGTATTGCCATTATTCCAGGATTTATGAACTCATTTGCGGCATTCAGCCTGATGATGGACAGACGACCTAAACGTCAGCCATTAGCGGTTTATCCAGGGATTACCATGTTGGTCGCAGCCTACAATGAAGCCGCGTCAATTGAAGACACTTTGGTCAGTATTAACCAGCAAAAATATCCGGGAAAATTACAGGTTATTGTGATTAATGATGGTTCTCAGGATGAAACCGCAGAGATTGTCCGCAAAGCAGAATCAAGATTTCCCTGGCTGACTTTACTAGATTTAAAGCAAAATGCAGGGAAGGCGCATGCCTTAAATGAAGGCCTGAAACTTGCCGAACATGATCTGGTGATTACCGTCGATGCGGATTCTTATCTCCATCGTATTGCTCTGATTAATATTGTTGAGCGCTATGTGGCAGATCCTCCAAATACACGTGCGGTTGCAGGTAAAATTCTGGTACGTAATTCGCGTACCAATCTGCTGACCAAAACTCAGGAATGGGATTATTTTCTGGGTATCTCGGCAACCAAACGCCTGCAATCTCTTTATCAGGGAACTCTGGTAGCGCAAGGTGCTTTCTCTATTTATGACCGTAATGCCCTGATTGAAGTCGGCGGCTGGCCTGAATGTGTAGGTGAAGATATTGTACTGACCTGGGCCTTGTTAAATGCAGGTTATCGGATTGGCCATTGTGAGGATGCCTGCCTGTTTACCAATGCACCGACGACGCTTAAAGTGTTTGTTAAACAGCGTCAGCGTTGGGCTCGTGGCATGATTGAGGTATTCATTAAACATCCTAGTATTTTAATGTGGGTAGAGAGTACTTCAACCCAGAAGATTATCAAGAATCGATGCTCGCTCTTGGCTGGCGTCAGCGTTTTGCTGGCTGGTCTGCAGGCTTAACGGCAGGCTTTGGCCGAGAAAAAATCAATCAGGATCCGAGCCAGTCTACCCGGCTATTTGAGCTTAATGTACAAAGTCCTGTTCGTGGCTCGCAATTTCTGCGGATGAATGCCGGATATAACCGCAGTGCTTCTTTCTATGGTCCGAATTACGATTATCGTTATATCAGGGGTGAATGGATTATGCGGTTTTAATACTGGACGATGAATCTTGATTTTAAACGGTCTTTAAAGACCGCTTTTCTTTTTTAGGGATAGTCTAATGAAGAGCTAACTATGCGTTTCTTCCTCTGCATCATCTTCAAAAGTCTTGGCAATTTTTTCAATATTCAGGCTCTTGGCCATTGCATCAAAAATTTCCTTATACACGCCGTCCTGATGATAAAGCGCGTCATGTTCACCGTGTTCGGCAATACAACCTTCTTTCATCACATAGGTATAGTCTGCATCAATAATCTGAGACAGGCTATGCGAAATAATAATCACGGTACGGCCTTGCTTGATCTGATCCAAACTCTGTTTAATTTGTTCTGTTGCAATGGCATCCAGGCTTGCCGTTGGTTCATCCAGAAAAATAATCGGCGGGTTTTTCAGGAACATCCGTGCGATGGCAATTCGCTGTTGCTGACCGCCGGACAGTTGCAGGGCATCGGAATCATAACCATCCGGTAGCTGTAAAATCTGTTCATGAATTGAGGCTTTTTGAGCAGCTGCAATCACCTCATCCATACTGGCATTGGTTTTGCCATAACGGATATTGTCAAAAATTGTGCCCTGGAAAATATGATTTTTCTGTAATACTAATCCGATATGATCACGTAAATATTGAGTGTCATAATCTTTTAAGTCGATCCCATCCAGCTTGATCTGGCCTTCCTGTGGTTCATAAAATTTATCGAGCAGACTGATCAAGGTTGATTTTCCGGCTCCCGATAATCCTACCAGTGCGGTAATGGTATTGGGGCGGATTTCCATATTGATATCTTTTAAAGCATGATGCCCATTCGGATAATAAAAATTCACGCCACTTAGCTCAAATCGGCCTTGGACAGGTGGTTTTTGCTGGCCACTCTGTTCAATTTCAGCATCCGCTTCCAGAATATTAAAGAAGCTTTCTGAATAGATCATGGCATCATTCACTTCATCATAAATCCGGTGCAACGAGCGAATCGGGGCAGAGACGTTATTAAAGAGCAGCACATGGTACATGATCATGCCGATACTCATCTGGCCATCCAGTACAAAATAGGAGGTCAGAATAATAATCAGGACTATGCCGATCTGTTCAATAAAGGTTTTTAAGCCATCAAACAGGAAGCTGGTTTGCCGGGTTTTCATCTGGTTATCGGTCAGTTCACGCTGCAAGCTCAGCTGCTTGTCTGATTCAATTGATTCCCGGTTAAAGGATTTGATGACTGTAATTGAATTGATGATACTGAGAATCCCTTGGCTCTTTTTTTCCCGGCCATCTCTCAGACTACGGCGCCATCCACCAAGTTTTTGTGCCTGTTTATAGGTGAGCCAGAAGTAGATCGGTACAATCGCTGTGGCGACCAGCCCGACATAAAAATTGGCATAGTACATCAATCCGAGCGCGACAATTGCACTGGTAAATAGAGGAAAAATATCAATGAAAAAGATCTGGACCAGTCGGGTGAGGGAGCCAATTCCGCGGTCGATCCGGGTCTGCAATTTTCCGGCCTGATTATTATCCTGATTAAAAAATGCCAGCCGATACTTTAAAAACTTTTCAATAATGCCTTGAGCCAGATCTTGGGAAATAAAAATCCGCAGCTTTTCTCCATAAAACTTCTGCCCAAACTGTACCAGCGCATTCACCACTTCCTTACCGAGTAAAATGGCAGAGATAGTGATCAGGATATGCCAGCCTTCATCTAGCCCTTGTCCTTGTTCCAGCAAAGCATTGATACTGTCGACTGCATATTGCAGGGTCAGTGCATTGACCTGAGCAGTAAAGGAACCGATCAGGGTCAGAATGAGGGTCGCAATCACCAGGAGCCGATAAGGGCTGACAAAGGGACGAAGTTTTAAAAACAGCTGCCATAAATTCATAAGCAATTATTTTTATTGTCAAAGTTGAATTTAGTCTAGGCAGGAATAGAGGTACTCACAAGAGTAAATGTTGTATTTATTTGTGAAATTAGATTGTAATTTTTCCGGTTAAGTCTCAATCTTTTCAGCAAGATATCGTAAATTTTAGACTGATTTTAAAATGACTTTGGACCTGTTTGCGCCAGAATCTCAAGTGAATTTATTACCCTTTGATGGGGTGGTAGAGGATTATGGCCAGATTTTAAATGAGCAGCAGAGCCAGCAATATTTACAGCATTTTCTAGCTCATCTGGCCTGGCAAGCGGATGAAGTCACTTTATTTGGCAAGCATTATATTACTGGACGAAAAGTCGTCTGGTATGGTGATGAACACTATCAATATCATTATTCCGGAAGTTTTAAACAAGCTCATATCTGGACACCAAGACTATTTCGGTTAAAGCAGCATATTGAAAAATTGGTCGGTCATTCCTTTAATTCCTGTCTGGCGAATCTATATGAAGATGGTTCACAAGGTCTGGGCTGGCATAGTGATGATGAAGCTGCTCTATATCAAGGAACATCTCAAGAAAATGTGATTGCGTCCCTCAGTCTGGGTGCAACCCGCAAGATGAGTTTTAAACATAAAACGGAAAATAAAACAGTAGATCTGCTTTTACAAAGTGGACAGTTGATTGTGATGCGTGGACAGACTCAACACTACTGGAAACATTGTATCCGGAAAACGACTCGGGTTCTGGAGCCTAGAATTAACCTGACTTTTCGTTATTTTTTTCCTTAATTAAATTATCTTTGATAAAACAAAAAATACTAGTTCATTAGTATTTAAAATTCCTTCTCTCAGGGAGAAAGTGAGGATGAGGGAGTTCCTTTGCTCATTGTTGAATGATTAAAAAATGATTGATGAAGGCACTCTATTGTTTTTAGATTGAAAGTATCCCAATGAGCTAAAAAAGGGATTCTTTAATTCAAAAAAATAGCATCTCGAAAGATGCTATTACTGATATTTAAAAAATTTAAGGTTGCAGTCCAGCCGGATACCTATACCAGCTTTCAATCAAGAGGGCAGCAGCAATACTGTCCGCAGACAATTTTTTGCCACGACCTTGAGCCTGATAATGATCCAGTTCATCCCGTGCTTCACGAGTGGTCAGGCGTTCATCCACCATCAAGGTTTCAATATTGGTCTGATGACGTAAACGGCGGGCAAATTTTCGTGCCCGTGTCGACAGTTCAGATTCACTATCATCCATATTCAGTGGAAGTCCCACTAAAAATAGGCTTGGCTGATGGTTTTTTACAATTTTCAGTAATTCGTCCCAGTTCGGAATCCCGTCTTTCATAGGAAATAAAGGGAGGGGGGTGGCACTTTCAATCAGGGATTGGCCGACTGCCATTCCCATTTTCTGTGTACCAAAATCAAACGCCATAATAGTGTTTGGCGCGTTTACATCAGGCATGTCCAATCTCGGAAGATAACCAGGTTCGGTCTACGCCCATTTTTTTATAGGCAGCATCCCAGCGGTCGTTATAAGGTAAGTTAAAAATCAGGTCCATATCGGATTCACAGATTAGCCAGTCACCCCGGGCAATCTCTTCTTCAAGCTGATGTTTGCCCCAGCTCGCATAACCCAATGCGATCTGATAGCGGCCTACACCTTCATTATGCGCAATCGCATCCAGAATATCTTTAGATGTGGTAATACAAACATTTTCACCCACAGCAATAGAGGAATGCCAGGTCGGCTGACCGGTATGCAGGACAAAACCAGCCTCTGGTCGCAAAGGTCCACCTTGCAACACTTCATGGGGATTGACATTATCCGCCTCAATATCCAGATCATTCAGCAATTCTTTAATTTGAATGCCAGCAGGGCGGTTAATAATAATCCCTTGAGCGCCATCTTCATCATGACGGGCCAGATAAATGACCGTATGCGCAAAAAAATCGTCACTTGCATGGGGTGGCGCAATCAGACAACGATGAGTCAGATATTGTTTAGTCACCTGAGCGGCTCTCCAAAAGTCTATATCGTTTATGATTGTGGTAAATGATTTATCAGGGCAAAAGACTGGATTTTCAATTCTGCAAATTGTCTATTCCTTTATTTACTTATCCCACAAAAATGCACCACTGACAACTTAGCTTTGTAGATACTGAGTATAAAAAAACTACAAATAGGCATTTTTTTTATTTTTTCAATAAATTAATAAAATCAGTTTTATTTTATTGAATGGTAAATTCTAGAGCTCATTTATTATTGACTAAGAATATAAAATAAATTCAATGAGGAATAAGTTTATATATTTTTAATTGTTTAATAATCAAACTAAATAATTAAATAGAAGAAAATATTAAATTTTATATTTTAAGCGAAGTGCTTTATTTTTTATTAATTTTTTATAAGTTATTTTATTAATGAATAGATGTAATTAATTAAACTTATATAGCAATAATAGAAAAGATTTTTCATACTTAAAAACGATCATAATTTGTAAAGTTTATTTAATATTGTTTAATTTAGGTAAATATAATGCGTTTGTTTAGAGTTGAATTTTACGTAATATATACATAAACTACATATTGAAACAATCAGGCTTTGTTTGTAAGATGCGCCGATTTTTAATCTTCTATTATTTTAACGGATCGTTATGCATCATTTTTTTAAAGGGACTTTAATTTCTACTCTATGTTCAGCATCTATTATTTCCCATGCGGAAGTATTCAAAACATATAATGAAGAAGGTAATTTTTTTCGTAGTCATTTAAATGCAGAACTGTCTGAAAATTTAATTACAGATTTCAAGAATAAAACTAATTCAAAAGATGGAGTTTTATATCTGTTAGAACAAGCCCGTTTATTACAGGTTAATCATCAATATGATCAAAGCCAAGAATATTATAAACAGGCTTTTACTTTGCTGGATAAACAGCAAAATCGTGCGAAAGTCAGTGTATCCCGTGTGGGCTTTAAAGCTCTGGCTTTGATGAGTAATGATTCAATCGTTCCTTATCTGGTGCCACCACATGAACAGGTACTGGCACATATTTCTCAGGCAAAAAACTATATTTTTCTCAAAGATTTAGAAGCTGCATCCGTAGAAATGCGGGTCGCGCAAGGCCTACAGCGTGAAATTGAACTGGCTCACCAGAAAGAGCTGGAAAGAAAAAAAGATAAAGTTAAAAAACCGGCTACTGAAGGAAATCCGCTTAGCGCACTGGATGAAGCGTTTATAGGTTTGGACCCTATTGCCGGCAAGATTAAAAACAGCTACCAGAATGCGTATGCGTTCTACATGGCTGCCAATTTATGGGAAACCTTGGGTGAATATAATGATGCCTTGGTAGATTATAAAAAGGCCTATGAATTACAACCAGATGCGCAGATTGCCCAAGATGTAAAACGCCTGAATCAGTTAGTAGCAAAACCAAAAAGTGGCAGTGTGCCGGTGATTGTCTTTATCGAGCAAGGCATTGTGCCACAAAAGGTTGAAAACAAGATTGATGTGCCAACACCAGGCGGTCTGGTCAATATCGCTTTTGCGACTTATGAACCAAGCACCTATGTGGCACCGAAAAGCTTAAAAGTCAAAGTTAACAATAAGCCTATGCAAGACAGCTACGTGATTAGTGATATTGGCGCTCTGGCAGTTAAAGATCTGAAAGAAAAAGTAGTAGGCAATCTGACCAGTCAAATCATGCGTGCAAGCGCCAAATATGCGGCACAAAAACAGTTGGGCAATCAGCTGGGTATTTTGGGTCAGGTGGCCGGCAATGTGCTTAATATGTCAACTGAACGTGCCGACTTGCGTGGCTGGAGTACCTTACCAAGTAATGCTCAGATTGCCCGTTTAAATCTCGCCCCAGGCAATCATAAATTACAGCTCTCTAGCGGCAGTCTTTCTAGTTCGGCTGTCAATCTAGATGTCAAAGCCAATCAAACTGTTTTTGTCTACGCACATCATGTCAATGACAAGATTACTGCCAGCGTAAGCACCATCCCACATTAATAAAATCTAAGAGAACGATATGAAACATCAATTCAGCTTTGCAGTACTTGGTTTAGGGGCACTGTTAATGGTGGGGTGTACTGCACCGAATGCCTTGTCGACCCAGACCAATTCAAGCAATGAAATCAGCATCCGTACGATCACCAATAACCCGATCCTGAGTACGGAAGTATTTGTAGAACGCGTAAATATGAGTGCGGCAGGGGATTTGAAGCGCGCATCAATTGCAATCAAAAACCGTCGTTTTAATAACAAAGATTTTAGCTACAAGATCGTGTGGGTAGATGCGCAAGGTGCGGAAGTGAATCCTGAAGGTGCCATCTGGAAGCCGATTCAGTTAACTGGCCGTGAAACCAAAGGCGTGCAATCCCTGGCGCCAAATCCATCTGCTGTCGATGTTGTTGTGTACTTGAAAAAATAAGAGAGATTAAACATGAATGCAAAATTGATTTTCGCTGTATTGGCAGCAACGACTCTGGTTAGTGGCTGTGCGTCTACTGGTGCAGTGAGTTATGGCGATGCGCAAGCAGTTGAAACTTTGACGACTGACTTCGGTTCGACTGATCTGCAAATGATCGCAGCGAAAATGGTGGATGACATGCTGATGTTCCCGCCGATCGTACAGATGACACAAAACCGTCGCCCGGTGATTGTAGTAGATCGTATTCACAATAAAACTCAGGAACATATTGATACTGAATCCATTACTGACAGCATTCAGAACAAGCTGATCAACTCTGGAAAATTCCGGTTTGTGGATATGAAGTCTGTGAATGCGATGGCGCAACAACTGGCCTATCAAAAACAGAGCGGCATGGTGAATCAGGCAACCGCTGTACGGAGCGGTGGTCATATCGGTGCTGAATATATGCTAAATGGCAACTTGTCGAGCATTGTAAAAAATGCGGGCAGCAAGAGCGATGTGTATTACAAGTTCACCTTTAAATTGCAAAACCTGCAGACTGGAATTGTCGAGTGGACTGGCGAGAAAGAAATCCGTAAAGCAGGCAAGCGTTCGACTTTCGGCCTGTAATTTAAATTAAGGTTGCTGTGCTTTGGCACAGTGACCGCAGAAGAATTCATTATGAAAAAAATATTACTTGCAGGCTTATTGTCCGGATTGCTCAGTTCACCTGCTTTTGCAGCAATTAAGGAAGTGATCAAAGAAGCCAGCGGCAGTGGTTCTACACAGCATCAGGCCATTTCTGAAGCGTTATTGGTAGCGGTTCAATCAGTAAATGGTGCTTCGGTTTCTTCGCAGATGGATTATGAAGAAACCGTTTCTTTATCAGTGAATCATCAAGGCTGGACCTATACCGGCAAGGTATCCCCGGTCTTTAGTGTAGCCAATCAGGGCTCGGGTTCAGTTACTAAATTCCAGGTGCTCAGTGTTTCTGGAGCGAAGAATAATTATCGGGCCAAAGTTCGTGCTCATGTAGTTAAATTTGAATCTGCTGTGCATGATCAGCATTTACACCGGATCGCTGTTTTACCATTCCAGATGGCAGAAAAAAATAATCGACTGGCTGGTGGGGGATCTGCCCGTGAATTTAGTCAGGAATTATCCGATACACTGGGCACTTATCTGACCCAAAGCGGACAGTTAAGTGTGGTTGATCGTCACTATATTGAGGAAATGCAGTCTGAAACTGATTTCCTGTATTGGGATGGCGCACCACAGGAACTGGCACGCATTGGTCAGAAAGTTGGCGCAGATTATTTGCTGGTTGGTCAGATTAAAGATTTATCTAGTGCCAGTGAGCAGCAGATGTATGGTCTGAATGCTGGCGCGGCTCAGGTGAGTCTAAGCTGGCGGGTGATTGAAGCAGCGACCAGTAAAGTTGTTGCAGCCGGAATCTTTAACCGTACCTTGTCTAATTTAATGACGCAGAATATTTTGACGAACGATTTAAATGACAGTACTGCAGACAAAATTGCTCAAGGTCTTAATCCAGAGATTTTACAAGGTTTGAAATTGCAGCCTGTACAAACTCGTCAAGCTTATGACCAGTCACCCGGTTATGGAATGACACCAGGTTCTAGTGATCAACCAGTCAAATGGTAATTTTTGGCTTTAACTAAAAGCTGTTCATAAAAAATCCCTGCACTAGTCAGGGATTTTTTATTAAGCATAATTCATGCTTGCTGAAACTTTAACTGTCTTAACTGACGTGCATGCTGCAAGGTGGTTTCATTAATTTCCACGCCACCCGTCATACGTGCAAGTTCCTGTACAATTTCACTTTCTTCCAGATTAATAATGGTACTGCTGGCTGGATCAGTCTGGCGTTTTTTCACCAGTAAATGCTGGTCGGACTGTGCAGCCACCTGCGCCTGATGGGTGATACATAGAATTTGTACATGCTGTGCCAGATCAGCCAATAAGCGACCCACGATTTCCGCAGTACCGCCACTGATTCCAACGTCGATTTCATCAAAGACCAATACTTCAGCTTCGGTTTTTTCTGCATTCATCACCTGCATCACCAAGGCGATACGGGATAATTCACCGCCTGAAGCCACGCGTGCCAGAGGTTGGGCTGGTATGCCCTTGTTGGCAGTAAACAGAAGCTGAATAAAACTCAAACCTTCACTTGATGGATGTTCCAAAGGCTCAAATTTAAATTCAAAATGCGCTTCAGGCAGGGCAAGCTGTTTCACCTGTTCGGTCAGTTTCTTCGCCAGTGGTTCAGCCGCATCATGGCGAATCTGGTCCAGATGTTGTGCTTTACTCAGAAACTCCTGATAAGAAATTTCCACTTGTTCAGCCAGAGTTTCCGGATCTTCCAGCTGATGCAGTTGTTCAAGCTCAGCCTGCCAGGCCTCATATTCTTCTTTCAGCAATTCTGGCTGGGTGCGGTATTTGCGTGCTAAACGGTGAAATACTTCCAGTTTGGAATTCAGTTCTTCCATACGTTCCGGATCAAAGCTTTGCCGATCCATAAACTGGCGTAAGGTCGCCGTCGCATCTTCGAGTTCGCTTTGGGCATTCAGTAAAGAGGTATAAATCTGGGAAAGCTGCTCGCTACGACCGGCATGCGATTCCATACGGCGTAAAATTGAAGCCAGTTCCTGCGAAATATTCTGTTCACCTTCATCCAGGCCATTCAGGCTATAGACACAATCCTGCATGATGGCTTCATGATGTGAAAGGCGGTCAAATTCCTGCTCAATTTCCTGATAATCCGTCTGGACGACTTCTTCCAGTTCTTCAAGTTGCAGCTCCAGAGTTTCCATACGTTGCTTACGGGTTGCTTGTGCATCCAGCGCGGCCTGATGCTGGCGAATATTTTTATGCCAGGTGCTATAAGCGTCACGTACTTCCTGAGCTGGTGCATAAAAATTGCTATAGCGATCCAGCCAGTGTTTGGGATAAGGTGGTTCTAGAAGTTGCTGCTGACTATGCTGGCTATAAAGCTGAACCAGTAGTCGGCCAATTTCTTTCAGTTCAGACAGACTACTGGGACGACCATTGATCCAGGCCTTACTGCGGCCAGTGGCAAAGATCACCCGGCGTAAATGAATCTCCCCCGACTCATCATCCAGTTCATGCTCTTTTAACCAGCTCGCTTCAGGGCTGTCTTCCTGATAACTAAAGGTTGCTGTTACATCCGCTTTTTCGGTGCCATAACGCACATAATTGGTATCGGTTCGCTCCCCCAGACAGGCAGACAGAGCATCCAGTAACAGGGATTTACCTGCACCGGTTTCACCAGTAAGAACGTTAAAACCTTTATCAATATCAATAGCAAGATGCTCGGCCAAAGCAAAATTGATCAGAGTTAAATGTGTCAGCATAAACGCATCCGGGCTGCGAAAAGTTTGAATGAAATAGCATGTCAGTTGCTTCAGTCTAGCAACGCGGCTGTTATTATAAATCAGGATAAATCGATTTCATTCTATCTTAAATTTCATGGATTAATACACGCTTATTTGAATGTTGTGTCACAGGAACCAAGATCAGGCCACTGAAGTTACAAAAGATATTTTCATTTTTCTGACATGCTTGAAATTTAAATTAAATCAGGTCGGAATATATTTTGCTTATAAATGGCGGGAAAAATCACGGCATTTTCCAGGATCTGCCGAAATCACTCAAACAGGCTGGAATCAAGGCAAGCAGGGGCACCCAATAAATTCATTCAAGTCCGATAAACTTCGATTGATTAGTTGCGGGTGCACATTTAAACTACAGCAATCAAAATATTACAAAATGCTTTATCTGGAGAAATGGCATGTCAGCTCAGTTTGATCATGTATCAGTACTTAAAAAATCGAATGTGTATTTTGGCGGGTTATGCATCAGCCATGTGGTGCAATTTGAAGATGGCACTAAAAAAACCTTAGGGGTAATTTTACCTTCAGAAAATGCATTAACTTTTGAAACACATGTGCCTGAGCGTATGGAAATCATCTCAGGTGAATGCCGTGTGCAAATCGCTGACAGCGAAGAAAAAGAACTGTTCCGTGCTGGTCAGTCTTTCTATGTGCCAGGCAATAGCCGTTTCAAAATTGAAACTGATGATGTGCTGGACTATGTTTGCCATTTTGAAGGCTAAACAGACCTACAGATGAGCTGTAACCGATCAAGAAATTTTGTTCTGAATCGGTTAAACTAAGCTTAATACAGAATCCTGTGAAGTTGGCTTTGCAGGATTTTTCTTTTGCTGCCTATTTCCCAATTTATTTTCGAGGTCGTTCATGGCTAAACCTGAGTATTATTATGGCGTCCATTCAGTAGAATCACTGCTGGAGCTTGAGCCTGAACGTGTCTTGACTCTTTTTACCCTGAAAGGCCGTGATGATCAGCGCCTGAAACGTGTGCTGGAATTGGCTGAGCCTTTTGGCATTAGTGTCCAGCAGGCTAGTCGTGACAAGCTGGAAAAACTGGCTGGTTTGCCTTTTCACCAAGGCGTTGTAGCGGCAGTTCGCCCGCATCCAACCTTAAATGAAAAGGATCTGGAAGATCTATTGAAGCAAGATTCTCAAGTACTTCTATTAGCACTCGATCAGGTAACGGATCCACATAACCTGGGTGCTTGTATTCGTACTGCCGCAGCGATGGGTGTAGCGGCTGTGATTGTACCGCGTGACCGTTCAGCAAGCCTGACGCCGACTGCACGTAAAGTGGCAGCAGGTGGTGCAGAAAAAGTGAAGTTTATTCAGGTGACCAATCTGGCGCGTACTTTGGGTCAAATCAAAGATGAATTTAATGTACGTGTGGTTGGTACGATGCTGGATGAAAAAGCTTTACCTATCCAGAAATTTGATTTTACCGGAACAGGTGTATGCGTGGTGATGGGTGCGGAAGATACCGGTTTACGTCCAATTACCCAAAGCCAATGTGACCAGACGGTTTATATTCCGATGGCAGGCAATCTGCAAAGTCTGAATGTGAGCGTGGCAACAGGGATGGCTCTTTATGAAGCCTGTCGTCAGCGTCAAGCCTAAGCCCTTTTTATTGTTTATTCACAAATACTGTTAAAGAAGAAGTCTATGTCTCCCCGAACGCAAGGTTATGCCTTTGTCTTAATTACCATGTGTATTTGGGGAGGTTTTACCTTAAGCACGCGCTTAAGTGCCCAGTGGGGGATTAGTGCCTGGGATCTGGTGGGATTACGTTTTCTATTGGCTTTTCTGATTCTGATGCCAGTCCTGATTTATAAAAAGGACACAGCCTTTTTGTGGAGTAAGGAATCCTTTCTCTTAGCCATGATTGGCGGGGTAGGGTATTGCCTGACTGCTTATACTGCTTTCCATTATGCACCTGCAGCTCATGCTGCCGTATTTCTAAATGGCTGTATTCCACTTTGTACCGCAGTGGCTGCTTTTGTGTTATTTAAACAGGGATTTGACCGACATACTTGGATCAGTATGGCGATTATGCTGCTTGCGATTGGCAGTATGAGTTGGCTGATGTTCCGAGAGTCCGGTGTGGCCTTGGGATTAGGCGATCTGCTATTTTTCATCAGTGCAATGTGGTGGGGTGTATTCACTGTACTGCTACGTCAATGGAAGCTATCTGCCTGGCATTCTATGGCCAGTGTAGCGATCTGGTCAGCCATCGTTTATGTGCCAATTTATCTGCTATTCTTCCCCAAACATCTGGATGCTGCTGAACCTTGGCAAATGGCTTCCCAGGTACTCTTTCACGGTGTTTTTGTGGTGATTGTAGCGACACTAACTTATGTGGAAGCGATTAAGCGTTTAGGTGCTTTTAAAGCGGGTAGTATCGTGACTCTCGCACCATTTATTGCTGCCATACTGGCTGTGCCGCTTCTAGATGAACCTCTAAGTCTCGCGATTGTCTCTGGTTTAGTAGGTATGGCAATTGGTGCCATACAGCCTTGGCGTTGGTTGATGCATCAAGATAGCTTGAGTCAAAAACTGGAACAACAAAAAAAGCAGTCCTAACAAGGCTGCTTTTTATTTTAGTTTTAAATAGGTTTGGATTAATTATTTTGAGCAGCCATTTGAAGATATTTTTCATGTAATGGCGTGAGATGGGCATAAAGATGTTCCAGCTCACCATCATTCAGTACAATATCATTAGCCATAGCACACTTTTGTTCACGTGGCATTTGTGCGGCAATGATCTTCTGAATTTGCTCCACATTTTGTCCATCACGCTGTGAAGCCCGTTGAATTTGCAGTTCAATAGCAGCATCAATTAATAACGTATGTTGTGTCAGTTCATGCTGATTTGTTTCAAACAATAAAGGAGAAACTAAAATCGCATAAGGACTTTGTGCTGCATGCAACTGTTGAATAATTGAAGTGCGAATAGCAGGGTGGGTGATATTTTCCAGCGTTTTTCGTGCTTCTGGAGACTGGAAAATATGTTCGCGCAAAACACGGCGATTCAATGAACCATCCTTGAGTAAAACCCAATCGCCGAAAGCTTCCCGAATTTGCTGTAGGGCTGGTTGACCGATATCAACGACTTCACGGGCGACAATATCCGCATCTACGACAGCAATCCCTTGAGCTTCAAACCATTGGCTGGCAGCAGACTTGCCACTACCAATTCCACCAGTTAAACCGAGTACAAATTTCACTTTACTGACCTAAATAGATTTTCATGATCTGCTCACCCCATAAAAAGGCAATCCAGCCGGCAATGGCAATATAAGGGCCAAAGGCAAAGGGCTGATTTTCTTTACGGACTTTAAGCAGGATAATCCCAATAATCGCGCCCACCAATGATGACAATAATACAATGAGTGGTAGGAGCATAGGCCCCATCCAGGCACCTAAGGCAGCTAGTAATTTGAAATCTCCATAGCCCATACCTTCCTTGCCGGTCACCAGCTTAAACAGATAGTACACCACCCACAAGCATAAGAAGCCAATGATATAGCCCCAGATGGCAGAATCAGGGGTAGTATAAATCGCATAACTATTAATGCCCAGGCCGAGTGCAGCCAGCGGCAGGGTATAGCGATCGGGTAATAACTGGGTATCGAAATCAATAAAGGTGAGGGCAATCAGGACATAGGTAAAAACCAGACCAAACAGCATCTGTATGGTAGGCCCAAATACTGCCACCACTATCAGCGCACAAGCAGCTGTGAGAAGTTCAATAAATGGATAGCGGATACTGATTGGATTCTGACAGTTACCACATTTACCACGTAATAAGATCCAGCTAATCACCGGAATATTCTGATACCAGCGAATAGGAGTCTGACATTTCGGGCAGGTTGAAGCTGGTTTGCTTAAAGTAATTTTGCTTTCATCAATAATGGGCTGATCTGGATGCAAGAACAGCTGGCAATCTGTACGCCATTCCTGTTCCATCATTTTAGGGGTACGGTAAATGACAACGTTTAAAAAGCTACCAATACAGAGACTAAAAAGCCCAACTGCGAGATAAAGCGCAGTTGGGTTTTGACTGAAATATAAAATAAAATCTTGCATTAAACCACGGAACCCATTTGGAAAATTGGAAGGTACATTGCGATAACAAGGCCACCAACAAGGACACCAAGAATTGCCATAATCAAGGGTTCCATCATCGAGGTTAAACCATCTACTGCATTGTCAACTTCGTTTTCATAGTGCGTTGCAACTTTATCCAGCATGGCGTCTAGTGCGCCAGATTCTTCACCAATTGCAACCATCTGTACGGCCATAGAGGGGAATTTATCGGTGACACGCATGGCAAATTGAAGCTGTTGACCGGTTGCAACATCTTCCTTGATTTTTAATACCGCCTCCTCATAGACCACGTTATTGGTTGCACCAGCAGTCGATTCAAGCGCATCAATTAATGGCACACCGGCAGCAAAAGTGGTGGCGAGAGTGCGGCTATAACGGGCAATGATCGCTTTATAGACCAGATCACCAAAGATGGGTGCTTTGAGCGCGGCCTTATCCAGTAAATCACGGAATTTTTTGCTACGCTTTTTCGCTTCAAGGAAAGCAGTAATCACTACACCAATTCCAATAATCAAAAGGAACCAATATTTTTGCATCCATTCGGACATATTGACTACCATTTTAGTAAATGCAGGTAAGTCCGCACCGAATGAAGAGAATAAGTCCTGGAATACAGGAACTACTTTCACCATCAGGATAATTGTGACGATCACAGCTACTACAATTACTGTGGCTGGGTATTTCATGGCTTTTTTAATTTTTTGCTTTAACAACTCACTTTTTTCTTTGTAAATCGCGACACGATCCAGCATGGTTTCCAGAGCACCAGATTGTTCGCCAGATTCGACCAAAGAGCAGAATAGATTATCGAAATATTGTGGGTATTTTCGTAAGGCTCCGGCAAAAGTATTCCCCCCTTCAACTTCGCCTTTAATTCCAAGCACAACCTCGCGCATGGATGGATTTTCTAAACCTTCTGCAACGATTTCAAAGCCTTGTACTAAAGGCACCCCCGCTTTCATCATGGTGGCTAACTGACGGGTGAAGATGGTGATATCCAAGGTGGAAACTTTTTTCTTCATCAAGCCTTCGAGAATATTTTTTTTCTTTTCCCGGATGGTTTTGATCGTAATGCCTTGTTTGCGCAAGTTCACTTTTGCCAAGGCCATATTTCGTGCCGGCAATTCCCCCTTGATCTTTGCGCCTTTGCGGTCAACCCCTTCATAACTGAAGATCGGTGTCATCTGGCCTTTTTTTACTGCTGCCATAGCTTTATCCTTATTTTATACTCAGCACGATCATTCGCTGGTTACACGATTGACTTCCTGTAAAGAAGTCACCCCCTGCATAACCTTCACTAACCCTGATCGGCGTAAATTGTTAAATCCTGCACGTGCGGAAGCTTCAGCAATTTCAATGGCATTGCCATCTTCCATAATAATTCTTGAAATCTCAGGTGTTACCTTCATAACTTCATAAATACCGACCCGGCCCTTATAACCTTCACGACATTCATTACAGCCGACTGGCTCATAAATCTGAAATTCAGGGCTTTGTAAATCTGCTTCGGTAAAGCCCATCTCCAGTAAGCTTTGCTTTGGAATGTCAGCCGGTTTTTTACATTGTGAACACAAGCGACGGGCCAGACGCTGCGCAATCACCAGATTGACTGAAGTCGCGATATTGAAAGAAGGTACGCCCATATTACGTAAACGGGTCAAAGTTTCCGGAGCACTGTTGGTGTGCAGAGTTGACATCACCATATGACCTGTTTGCGCTGCTTTGATTGCAATTTCAGCTGTTTCCAGATCACGGATCTCACCGACCATGACAATATCAGGATCCTGACGCAGAAAGGATTTTAAAGCAGCTGCAAACGTCAGGCCAACTTTATTATTGACGTTCACCTGATTAATCCCTTGAAGGTTAATCTCGACTGGGTCTTCCGCAGTAGAAATATTGGTATCTTCACGATTTAAGATGTTTAAGCCCGTATAAAGGGATACTGTTTTACCGGAACCAGTAGGACCGGTAATCAGTAACATCCCTTGCGGTTTATCTAGGGCTTCCATGAATAACTCTTTCTGCTCAGGTTCATAACCTAAAGCATCAATTCCTAGCATGGCACTAGACGGATCTAGAATACGTAGAACCAGTTTTTCGCCAAACAGGGTAGGGAGCGAGTTAACACGGAAGTCGATAGCTTTGTTTTTTGAGAGCTTTAATTTAATACGACCGTCTTGAGGAACACGTTTCTCAGAAATGTCCATCTGCGACATAACTTTTAAACGTGACGCCAAACGGTTTGCTAGTTGTAGCGGCGGTGTTGCAATCTGACGTAAAACGCCATCGACACGATAGCGTACCCGATACATTTTTTCATAAGGTTCAAAATGTAAATCTGATGCCCCCATACGAATAGCATCAATCAGTAATTTATTAATATATTTAACAATCGGGGCTTCTTCACCCTTGTCTTTTTCATCTTCTTCTTTCGTTGGATCGGCTGTGTCGACATCAACATCCAGATCGAAATCATCATCAAAATCAAAAGTACTTTCTTCAGTAAAGTTTTGCTCGATCAGTTTCTCGAGTTTATTGTGTTCAACAATAACAGTTTCAATATTCAGTTTGGTTGCAAAGCGGATGGCATCCGTTGCTTCGATATTGGTCGGATTGCTCGTGGCGACATAAAGAATATTGGCGTTTTTATAAATTGGCAGAATACGATGCTTGGTAATCAGCTTTTCATCAATATCTTCACGCAGGATTTGTCCCGGATCATAAGCACCAATATCAAATAGAGGCTCACCAAATTCTACTGAGATCGTTTCAGCAATGGTAGTAGGGGAAAGATTATGATGACTGACCAAATAGGCCACGATATCTGTTTTTTCCTGTTTGGCATTGGCTAAAGCAGTCCGCATATCTTCAGCTGATAATACCCCTTCATCGACCAGGCGACGAATAAACCCCGTAAATCTTGGTGACCCCTGCAATGCTGTCATGCTTCAAATGCCTATCAATTCAATTTTTTTAATTTGCTATTCTAAAATTATACGTTTGTTATACAAAAATACCATAGCTGAGAATGCTGCAATCTTCCTGATATTCAGTAAAAGCTTGAACTGGTCGGAAGAACCGGGCATTTTTTTCAGTGATAACAAAAAATAACCATTTTGAATAGTCTAAACTGAGAAATAGGATGAATAAAACTATTCTTTAAATTTTACAATTCCGTGTAGAATGTGCCCAATTCAAGATATGTCAGTGAAATAGGTTATTTATGTCGGTTTCGACGATTACCCCTTGGGTGGTGGGCAACTGGAAAATGAATCCAATGCAGGCAGATGCCCAAGCTTTGGTTCAGAATTTAAAAGACTTGCTTGAGTCTGCACCAGTTTCAACAGAGAAATGTCATTTGGGTGTGGCGCCGACAACCCTTGCCTTAACTCAAATTCAAACTGCATTTGCTTCTGCTAATCGCCCTGTATATACCGTAGCACAAGATGTATCACGTATTGCAGGGACAGGCGCTTATACTGGGGAAGTGAGTGCTGAATTATTGGCTGATAGCCAGATTCACTATGTATTGATTGGGCACTCTGAACGTCGTGAAATTTTTGCTGAAAGTTCACAGATTTTAAATACTAAAATCAAGAATGCCTTAAATGCCGGTTTAACCGTAATTTACTGTGTGGGCGAAAGTCTGGAACAGCGTGAAGCAGGGCAGGCAGAAGCGGTGGTTCTCCAACAGATTTGCGATATCGCGACTGTGGTAGAAGATGAACAGTGGAAAAATATTGTGATTGCTTATGAGCCAATCTGGGCCATTGGTACCGGTAAAACAGCTTCTCCAGAAGATGCGCAGGCCATGCATGCCCAGATCCGTCAGGGTTTGAGCCAGATTACAGGTTATGCTGCGACTATGGCGATTTTATATGGTGGTAGTGTAAAACCGGAAAATGCAGTAGAGTTAGCAGCCTGCCCTGACATTAACGGGGCATTGGTGGGTGGTGCATCACTCAATGCTGAGTCGTTCCATCAAATTGCTCAAGCATTTGCAAATACACAATAATTAGGAGTTCAGCATGCAAACTTTTGTGCTGGTAGTACATATTATCTTAGCGATTTTGATGATTGTCTTGATTTTAGTTCAGCATGGTAAAGGTGCGGATGCAGGTGCATCATTTGGCGGCGGCGGTGCGGCAACGATCTTTGGTGCCTCAGGTTCGGGTAATTTCATGACCCGTTTGACGGCAGTTTTTACCGCATTGTTCTTTGTGACCAGTATTACTTTGGCGATTCTTGCCAAGAAACAAACCACGAATGCGTACAGTTTATCGTCAATTCAATCAGCACCAACTGCGCCTGCGCAACCGGTTGAAACTTCACCAACTGCACCACAAACGACCGAATAATTTTAATTAAACCTTTCTTTTTTTCAGTGATGCGACTAGAATGCGTCACAGCTGCGGTGGTGGTGGAATTGGTAGACACGCTACCTTGAGGTGGTAGTGCTTTCGGGCGTGGGGGTTCAAGTCCCCCCTTCCGCACCAACTTATAATCCAGAATATAAGTTGGTGTATGCAGCTAAAAAAACTTCTGTTGATGCGGGATGGAGCAGTCTGGTAGCTCGTCGGGCTCATAACCCGAAGGTCGTTGGTTCAAATCCAGCTCCCGCTACCAATCAATCCTTTTTTAAAGACGCAAACTTTTAAAAGGCAGCTTAAATCTGATTTAAGTTGAGAAGAATTATTTGCATGTTGTTGCGGGGTGGAGCAGTCTGGTAGCTCGTCGGGCTCATAACCCGAAGGTCGTTGGTTCAAATCCAGCCCCCGCTACCAATCCTTTAAAGCTGCAAACTTTAAAGGCAGTTTAGTGTAAAATATTAAGCTGAATGTTATTTGTATGCTGATGCGGGATGGAGCAGTCTGGTAGCTCGTCGGGCTCATAACCCGAAGGTCGTTGGTTCAAATCCAGCTCCCGCTACCAATTTTTCAGTAACAGATAACAAATATGCAGAATGATGTGGTTGTGATTGAAAAGTTCGCATCTTTTGTATATAATTTTTGCACGTTGATGCGGGATGGAGCAGTCTGGTAGCTCGTCGGGCTCATAACCCGAAGGTCGTTGGTTCAAATCCAGCTCCCGCTACCAAGTTTCTTAAAAGAGGCTCACAACTATGGTGGGCCTTTTTGCACAGTGGGATTTGAAAAAAGTTCAAATTGTGCATTAATTGGGGCGATTTACGCCCTTTTTTATTGGCTATCGTGTAGTGTCGACAATATTTGGTCAAATCTCCATGTTTCACTACTACTATAGTTTGTATTGGTTTGTAGTGGTCAAATAGATCATAAAATCGCACCAGATGACGAGAGTAAATGAAGCTATCAAATAAAACTCAAGCACTTCAGGACTTGATTGCACCAGCAGTTGAAGCCTGTGATGTAAATCTGTGGGGGATTGAATTCCTGCCACAAGGCAAACGTTCATTATTACGGATCTATATCGACAAACCGGTCGATGAAAATGCAGCACCTGTTGTCAATGAAGATGGCGAAGAAGAGCAGGGTCGTGGTATTGGGGTTCAGGACTGTGTACGTGTCACACAGCAAGTCGGCGCGATCCTGGATGTACATGATCCAATCTCAGGTGAATATTCGCTTGAAGTGTCTTCACCAGGTTGGGATCGTCCATTCTTCCAGCTGGAGCAGATGGCTCATTATATCGGACAAACGGTTGCGCTGCGTTTGATCAGTGCCGTCGATAACCGTCGTAAATTCCAGGCAAAACTGGTTGCAGTCGACCTTGAAAATGAAATGATTCAAGTTGAAGTAGAAAAGCAACAGATTTTGGATATCGACAGTCACAATATCGATAAAGCAAACTTGGTCTATCAAGATTAATTCAATTAATAAGAATCTGAACGAATAGGTGACTTATGGCACGTGAAATTCTTACCGTCGTTGAAACGGTTAGTAACGAAAAAGGTGTAAGTCGTGAAGCAATTTTTGAAGCGCTAGAACAAGCTTTGGTTGCAGCGACTAAGAAGAAATTCTACGAGGGGACTCACTCGGAAGAAGCTCGTCTTCGTGTAGAAATTGACCGTAAAACTGGTGATTATCGTACTTTCCGTCAATGGGAAGTAGTGGCTGATGAAGATCATGAAATGCCTGCTTGTCAGGATGCGATCTCTGATGTTGATCCGGCACAATGGTCGATTGGCGATATCCGTGAACTGGAAGTAGAATCAATCGATTTCGGTCGTATTGCTGCCCAGATCGCGAAACAGGTGATTGTACAGAAGATCCGTGAAGCAGAACGTGCACTGGTTGCTGATGCTTATGAATCTAAAGTCGGTGAGCTGATCTATGGTGAAGTGAAAAAACAAACCAAAGATGGCTTTATCATTGACTTGGGTGACAACGCAGAAGCGTATCTGGCACGTGAAGAGATGATTCCGAAGGAAATCCTTCGTCCGAAACAACGCGTAAATGCGATTCTATATAGCGTTAACCGTGAAGGCCGTGGTGCACAATTATTGTTGTCACGTGCTAAACCGGAAATGCTGATTGCATTGATGAAAAAAGAAATTCCTGAAATTTCTGAAGAAATCATTGAAATTAAGGCCGCAGCTCGTCAACCGGGTGTTCGTGCTAAAATTGCAGTGAAAACCAACGACCACCGTATTGACCCGGTGGGTGCTTGTATTGGTATGCGTGGTACACGTATCCAGGCTGTACAGCAAGAGCTCAATGGCGAGCGTATTGATGTGGTGGTTTGGTCGGATGATCCTGCGCAATATATCGCAAGTGCATTAGAACCAGCAGATGTATCTAGTATTGTCATCGATGAAGATGCACGTACTGCAGACATCATTTTCGCGACTAGTGATCAGCTAGCTCGCGCAATTGGTTCACAAGGTCAAAACGTTCGTCTGGCATCTGAACTGACTGGCTATAAGCTGGACATGATGCTGGAAGAAGAGTACTACGCACGTCAGCAAAGCGAAGCGCAAAAATACCTGGATATGTTTGTTACACGTCTGGATATTGCTGAAGATTTGGCGATGGCGTTAGTAGAAATGGGCTTCACCTCGCTTGAAGAAATTGCTTACGTACCGCCAGAAACGTTTGATGAAATCGAACTGGATGCGGAACTGGTTGAACTACTGCAAAGCCGTGCGAAAGAAATTGCACTTGCTGATGCATTACAACAGCAAGAAAACGTACAAGCGCCAAGTGAAGAACTTGTTGCAATGGAAGGCATGACAGCAGAGATCGCGCAAGCTCTCGCAGCTCGTGGTGTGGTAACCGTAGATGACTTAGCTGACCAAGCGACTGATGATATCGAAGATATCGAAGGTCTCGGTGCTGAGAAAGCCGGTCAACTTATTATGAAAGCGCGCGAATCATGGTTTAACTAGGAGGTAGTATATGACGGACAAGTCGATTAAAGAGTTAGCACTCAGCGTGGGTCGCCATGTTGATAAGCTCCTAGAGCAGGTTCGTGAGGCAGGTTTACCACAGCGTAAAGCTGACGATATTATTACCACCGAACAACAAGATCGCTTAATGAATCATGTGAAAAAGACACAAGGTTCTGATGGCCATGCAGGACAAATCACGTTGAAACGTAAAACGACCAGTACTGCTAAAGTGGCAAGTACTTCAGGTAAGGCGAAAACGATTAATGTAGAAGTTCGCAAGAAACATACATTCGTTAAGCCAGACCCGGAACAAATTAAAGCAGAAGCTTTAGCGAAGGCTCAAGCTGAACAGCAAGCGAAAGCAGAAGCTGAACAGAAGCCAGCACCAGCTAAAAAACCTGCTGATGCACCTAAATCAGGTACAAACAATGCAAGCAAAGCACTAGAAGCAATGCGTGCAGCTCAGAAACAAGAAACTGAGAAACAGGAAACACCTAAAGCCGCTGTTGTGGTAAAACGCAAATCAACTAATAAACCGATTGTGAAAGCAGCGGTTAAACAAGTTGAAACAGCAGAACAGAAAAAAGCGCGTGAAGCTCAAGCAGCTCAATTAAAAGCAGCTGAAGAAGCAGCACGTCGTAAGGCAGCTGAAGAAGCACAACAACGCACCCTTGAGCAAATGCGCAAGATGGCGTCGAAGTATTCTTCTGAAGATACCACTGCAACTATTCGTGTGATTGATGATTCTCCACTTGCTGCTGGTCTGGTTGGCCAGGCATATGAAGACTCATTTGCGAAAGAAGACCGCGAAATTAAACGTGGTACCAATACTTCAAATACACGTTCACCGAAGAAAGGTGGTCGTCGTGGTGAAGAGCAGTCTTTCCGTGATAACTCACACAAACGTGGTTTGAAATCTAGCCAAGCGAATAAGCATGGTTTTGAAAAACCAGTGAAAAAACAGGTTTATGACGTTGAAATCGGTGAAACGATTGTCGTTGCTGACCTTGCTGCGAAAATGGCGGTTAAGGTTCGTGAAGTCATCAAGTCACTGATGAAAATGGGTGAACTGGTTACTCAAAACCAGGCGATCGATCAGGAAATCGCAGCACTTGTGGTTGAAGAAATGGGCCATAACCCAGTACTGGTTTCTGAAACTGCAGTCGAAGATAACCTGCTTGAACAGGCTGAAGAAGCACGTGGTGCGCAAACTACTCGTGCGCCAGTTGTTACGATCATGGGTCACGTTGACCATGGTAAAACATCGCTTCTTGACCGTATCCGTCGTGCCAAAGTGGCGCAAGGCGAAGCAGGGGGTATTACCCAGCATATCGGTGCTTACCATGTAACCACGGATAAAGGTATTATCACCTTCTTGGATACTCCGGGACACGCAGCGTTTACTGCAATGCGTTCACGCGGTGCCAAAGCGACTGATATCGTAGTCCTGGTTGTTGCAGCAGATGATGGTGTGATGCCACAAACTGCAGAAGCAATCGATCACGCACGTGCAGCGGGTACGCCAATCATTGTTGCAATCAACAAGATGGATAAAGACTCAGCTGATCCAGATCGCGTATTGAACGAATTGACCACCAAAGAAATCGTACCTGAAGAATGGGGCGGTGACGTTCCTGTAGCGAAAGTATCTGCACATACTGGTGCCGGTATTGATGAACTTCTTGACCTGATTTTAATTCAGTCTGAATTGCTTGAATTGAAGGCGTCTGAAGAAGGTGCGGCACAAGGTGTTGTGATTGAAGCGCGTGTGGATAAAGGCCGCGGTGCAGTGACTTCTATTCTGGTTCAAAACGGTACGCTGAAAGTGGGTGACCTGGTACTTGCTGGTTCATCTTATGGCCGCGTTCGTGCCATGACCGATGAAAACGGTAAACGTATCAAGTCTGCAGGTCCTTCGATTCCAGTTGAAATTCTGGGTCTTCCAGAAGCGCCGATGGCAGGTGACGAAGTTCTTGTTGTGAATGACGAGAAGAAAGCACGTGAAGTTGCCGATGCGCGTATGGATCGTGAACGTCAAAAACGTCTTGAACGTCAATCTGCAATGCGTCTTGAAAACATCATGGCGTCTATGGGCAAAAAAGATGTGCCAATCGTCAATGTGGTATTGAAAACTGATGTACGCGGTACATTGGAAGCGCTGCATGTTGCATTGGCTGAGCTTTCAACGGATGAAGTAAAAGTACGTATCATTGGTTCTGGTGTTGGTGCGATTACCGAATCTGACGTAACGCTTGCTGAATCTTCAGAAGCGGTTCTTCTTGGCTTTAACGTACGTGCCGACAATACTGCACGTCAAAAAGCAGATGCAGACAGTATCGACATTCGTTACTACTCAGTGATCTATCAATTGATTGATGACGTGAAAGCAGCGATGAGCGGTAAGCTTGCTCCTGAACACCGTGAAACCATCTTGGGTGTTGCTCAAGTACGTGAAGTGTTCCACTCAAGCAAATTCGGTGCTGCAGCAGGCTGTATGGTACTTGAAGGCGTATTACACCGTAATAAACCGATTCGCGTATTACGTGATGACGTGGTGATCTTCCAGGGCGAGCTAGAATCTCTTCGTCGCTACAAAGAAGTGGTGGAAGAAGTTCGTGCCGGTATGGAATGTGGTCTTGCGGTGAAAGGCTATAAAGACATCAAACCTCTCGACAAGATCGAAGTGTATGATGTGCAATTGATTAAACGGAGTCTTTAATGGCGGGTAGTCAACGTCTGAAGCGTATGGCGGATACGGTACAACGCGAGTTGTCTGAACTGATCCGTCAGGAGCTGAAGGATCCACGTCTGGGTGGTCTGGTGACCATCTCAGCCGTGAAGGTGAGCCCAGACTTAGGATATGCAGAAGTTTATGTCACAGTAATGGGTCGTGAACTTGGTGATGAGCAAAGTGAAGCGGCAAATAAAGAAACACTCGATGTCCTGAATAAGGCATCCGGGTTCTTGCGTCATGAACTGAGCCGTCGGATCAAGACACGTATTACACCTCGTCTACGTTTCCATTACGACAAAACCAATGCATATGGTAACTATATGTTTGGTCTGATTGCTGAAGCAGTGAAGGATTTACCTCCTGCTGAAGACAAGAAAGATGAAGAATAAGCTTTTATAAAGCTCAATAAAAAAGCCACCTTAGGGTGTAATGCCAGTCAGTTAAGAAATTGACTGGCATTTTCTTGGGTATTTCAGTGGTTTACCTTTCACAACTCTTGGGCAACTTCTAACCCTCCTCTCAGGCAAAACATACCTCCTAGATTTCTCCAGT